>CAMPAA010000047.1 GCA_946631345.1 uncultured Verrucomicrobiota bacterium | reverse complement strand
ACGACGGCAGGCGGCACCGCCACGCTCGAAGTGACGTTCACCACGCCGTAAGCGGTTCAAGGTTGGTAGCGGCCGCTTTATCAAAGCGGCCCTACCATTTTCCGCGCGGGAGCGGATTTGTGGTATAATCCGCGCCTGTTTTTCTGGAGAAAAGAACATGAAGTGGTCAAAGACGTTCATACAGACCTTGAGGGAAAATCCGCAGGATGCGGAGATCGATTCGCACAAGCTGCTCGTGAGGGCAGGCATCTGCCGCAAGACGGCGTCCGGCCTGTTCACGTTCATGCCGCTGGGCATGCGCACTCTGCGCAAGATCGAGCAGATCGTTCGCGAGGAGATGGATGCCGCCGGCGCGCTTGAGATCCTCATGCCGGCGCTCCAGCCCGCAGAGCTGTGGCAGAAGACTGGCCGCTGGGACACGATGGGCGCCAACATGTTCCGCCTCCGCGACCGCGCCGAGCACCAGATGGCGATGGGGCCGACCGCAGAAGAGGAGGTCACAGACCTCATGACTGGCGCTCTCTCGTCCTACAGGCAGCTCCCCGTCACCGTCTACCAGATCCAGACGAAGTTCCGCGACGAGACGCGTCCGCGTTTCGGGCTGATGCGCTCCAAGGAGTTCATCATGAAGGACGCGTACAGCTTCGACGTGGATGCCGAGGGCGCGGACAGGAGCTACTGGACGATGTACCGAGCCTACGAGCGCATATTCGCGCGCTGCGGGCTGAAGGCGACGCCGGTGCAGGCGGACGGCGGCGACATGGGCGACAGCATGACGCACGAGTTCCACGCGCTCGCCGATGCCGGCGAGGACGGCATAGCCTGCTGCCCCGAATGCGGATACGCGGCGAACCTTGAGCGCGCAGAGCGCAGGTTCGAGGCGTCGGTCGATCCGGACTGCGAGATGTATTCCGAGGTACATACGCCCGGCGCGAAGACGATCGAGCAGGTGTCGGCGTTCATGGGCGTGCCGGGGGCGGCGTTCGTGAAGTCGCTGATCTACGCCGTGGACGGCAAGCCGGTCATGGTGTGCGTGCCGGGCGACCGCGACGTTAACGACGTGAAGCTCAAGCGGTTCCTCGGCGCGACGAAGGTGGAGCTTGCGGGATACGACATGGTGCTCGCGGCCTCCGGCGCGAACGCGGGGTCGGTCGGACCGGTCAAGCCGGCCGACGCGGCGCTGCGCATCGTCGCCGACGTATCGCTCCGTGGCGCGAAGGGCAGGATCGTGGGCGCGAACAAGGACGACTACCACCTGAAGAACGTGGACTTCGCGCGCGACGTGGCGATAGCCGATTCCGACTTCGCCGACCTGATCGTGTGCGGAGCGGGCGACGCCTGCCCGAAGTGCGGCAGGAAGATGGAGCTGAAGAGGGGCATCGAGGTCGGGCAGGTGTTCAAGCTCGGCACGAAGTACACCAAGGCGTTCAACACCGTGTACAAGACCGAGACTGCGGAGGAGAAGCTGTGCATCATGGGCTGCTACGGCGTTGGCGTCACGCGCACGCTCCAGGCTGTCATCGAGCAGAGCCACGACAAGGACGGCATCATCTGGCCCGCCTCGATCTCGCCGTACCAGGTGGTGATCGACCTGCTCGACCCGGATGATGCGGCGGTGGCGAAGGTGGCCGACGACCTTGAGGCGCAGCTGGAGGCGCAGGGAGTGGACGTGATAGTGGATGACCGCGCGGATCGGCCCGGCGTGAAGTTCAAGGACGCCGACCTGATCGGCTTCACCGTGCGCGCCGTCGTGGGCAAGAAGGGGCTTGAGAAGGGAGGCGTAGAGGTGAAGCGCCGCTCCGAGGACAAGTCCCAGATGAAGGTCGTGCCGCCTTCCGAGGCGGCGGCGGCGATTGTCGCAGCGCTCGCCTGACAGCCATGCCGGTGTACGTATACGAAGCGAAGGGCGAAGGCTGCGCGCAGTGCCGCGCCGGCTTCGAGGTCTCGCAGTCGATCAATGACGAGCGGCTGACCGCCTGTCCCGCGTGCGGCGCGCCCGTGATGCGGGTGATCCAGGCCCCTGCCCTCGGCCATTCGAAGACTGACCTCAACTACCGCGCGAAGCGCGCGGGGTTCCATGCGCTCAAGCGCGTGCAGAAGGGCGAATACGAAAAGATGTATTAGCGGCGGCGACAATCCGCCGGGAGCAAACGGAAAAGAAGGCATAATGAAGATACTTGTTCTTAACGGACCAAACCTGAACATGCTCGGCGTGCGCGAGCCTGCGCTGTACGGGAACCGCACCTACGCCGACCTCGTGCGCTTCATCGAGGCGTCCGCCCGCGATGCGGGAGTGGAGGTTGAGGTGTTCCAGTCGAACCACGAAGGCGCGCTTGTGGACCGCATCCAGTCCGCGCGCGGGGCGTTTGATGCGCTGGTGGTGAACGCCGCCGCCTACACCCACACGTCGGTCGCGATCCTTGATGCGCTCAAGGCCGCCGGTCTGCCTGCGGTCGAGGTGCATCTCACCGATCCCGGCAGGCGCGAGCGCTTCCGCCACATCTCGTTCGTGAAGCCGGCGGCGCTGGCTACGTTCGCCGGGATGGGGTTCGGCTCGTATTCCCGCGCCATCCGCTACCTCGCCGAACGCTTTCGGCGAGGGTGAAGGCGGCGGCGTCTTTGTGGTATAATACGCAACTTTCAGACAAACAAAAGAGTACGGTCGATGTGCGAAACGTGTGCGAAAAGCGATTTGACCAGGCTTGATGCGGTGTTCAAGGAGTTTGAGGGCGACGAGCATGCCCTCATCTCCATATTGCAGAAAGCCCAGGAGATCTATGGTTATCTGCCGACGGACGTTATATACGCCGTGGCGGAGCATGTGGGGGTGAGCCCCGCGAAGGTGATGGGCGTGGCGACGTTCTACACCCAGTTCAGGCTGCAGCCTGTGGGCAGGAACCTCATCATGCTCTGCAAAGGCACGGCCTGCCACGTGAACGGCGCGGACGCCATCGCCAAGGCCCTTCAGGACGAGCTGGGCATCGGCGACGGCGAGACAACTCCGGACGGGCTCTTCTCCCTCAAGGAGGTCGCCTGCCTCGGATGCTGCTCGCTCTCGCCGGTGATGATGGTGAACGAAACGGCCTACGGCTCGCTCACGCCCGACAAGGCGCGCGAGATCGTCCGCAGGATCAAGGCGGAAGGAGCGGCGTCATGAGGATTGTGGTGGGAGAAGGCAGCTGCGGCATCGCGGCTGGCGCGCGCAAGGTCCGCACAGCGCTTGAGTCCATCGGCTCCGTGCCGGAGATCGGCGTGACCGGGTGCATCGGAATGTGCTACCTTGAGCCTATCGTAGACCTGTACGACGGCTCCAAGCTCGCGGCGCGGCTCGTGCGCGTGCAGGAGAAGGACGCAGAGCGCATAGCGGCTGCAGCGTCAAGCGGTGACCTTTCAGGCGTGAAGGATCTCGAGATATCCGCCGAGGACAGGCAGTTCCTCGAGAAGCAGACGCGCATCGCGCTCCGTCACTGCGGCGTGATCGATCCTGAGTCTATAGACTCTTACCGTGCGGCGGATGGCTACCGCGCCATCGCCAGGATCCTCGGCAAGGGCGAAGGCTCTGCGATGACGCCCGAGCAGGTCATCGAGGAGATAAAGGTGTCCGGGCTGGCCGGGCGCGGCGGCGCCGGCTTCCCCACGTGGTTCAAGTGGAACGCCGCCCGCAACGCGAAGGGCGACGAGAAGTATCTCATCTGCAACGCCGACGAGGGCGACCCTGGGGCGTTCATGGACCGCGCCGTTATCGAGGGCGATCCCCATTCGCTGATCGAGGGCATGCTGATTGCGGCGTACGCCATCGGCGCAAGCAAGGCGTTCGTGTATGTGCGCGCGGAGTATCCGCTTGCCATCGTGCGCCTCGAGAAGGCGATCAGGGACGCCACGGCGGCGAATCTCCTTGGGGCGAACATCCTCGGCTCCGGCTTTTCCTGCGAGCTGCGCATCAAGGCGGGCGCGGGCGCGTTCGTGTGCGGCGAAGAGACGGCCCTCATCGAATCGCTTGAGGGAAGCAGGGGCATGCCGAGGCTGAAGCCGCCGTTCCCGGCGGAGAAGGGCTTCACCGACAAGCCGTCGAACATCAACAACGTGGAGACCTTCGCAAACGTCGCCTGGATCATACTCAACGGCGGGGCGGCCTTCTCGGCGATGGGCACGGAGTTCTCGAAGGGGACGAAGGTGTTTGCCCTCACCGGCAAGATACGGCGCGGCGGGCTCGTGGAGGTTCCCATGGGGCTTACGCTCCGCGACGTTATCTTCGGCATCGGCGGCGGCGTGCGCGAAGGCAGGAAGTTCAAGGCCGTGCAGATGGGCGGCCCTTCCGGCGGATGCATCCCGGAATCGCTCCTCGATACGCAGATCGACTACAAGGCGCTCGGCGCGACGGGAGCGATCATGGGTTCCGGCGGCATGGTGGTTATGGACGACCGCACGTGCATGGTGAACATGGCGCGCTTCTTCCTCGATTTCACCGCAAAGGAGAGCTGCGGCAAGTGCGTGCACTGCCGCATCGGCACGAAACGCCTCCACGAGACGCTTGTGCGCATCACCGAGGGGCAGGGCCGCGAAGGCGACGTGGAGCTTCTCGAGGAGCTGTGCAAGGGCATCAAGGACGGCGCGCTCTGCGGGCTTGGCCAGACGGCTCCCAATCCGGTGCTCACCACTATCCGCTATTTCCGCGACGAGTACGATGCGCACATCCGCGAGAAGCGGTGCCCGGCGCACGAGTGCGCGGCGCTCCGCACATACTCCATCGACGCTGCGAAGTGCAAGGGGTGCACGGCCTGCGCCCGGAAGTGTCCGGCAAAGGCGATAACCGGCACGGTCAAGGCTCCGCATGTGATCGACGCGGCGAAGTGCATCAAGTGCGGCGCCTGCGCGGCGACATGCCGCTTTGGGGCGGTGTCGGTCCAGTAGCCTTGCGCCATATGCCCGGCCATGGCGGCATGTGGTATAATGTGCGGCATGAAGACATCACTGTTCGTGACATTGGCCTCATGTTCGCTTTCGCTGGGCGCGGCGGAACCGCCGCCGTCGCCCGGCATCGAGAGCTGGGCGTTCCGCAGGGAGCTTGCGCAGCCTGAGAGGCTTGCGCCAGTGCCTACCAACGACGTTACCTTCGTGCGCGGCAAGGTCGCCGGTTTCGAAAGCTACAGGATAGACGTCGCCACGGACGGCAAAACGACAATCACCACCGAGGATGACGAGGGCCTCCGCAGAGCCGTATACTACTATCAGGACCGCGTGCGCGCCGGCGACCTGAAGAGCTGCGTGCGCAAGCCCTGGCTGCGCCACCGCATATCCCGCTGCTTCTTTGGCCCCATCAAGCGAGCACCTCTCCACCACGACGAGCTGATGGATGATGTGGACTACTATCCCGAGGCGTATCTCGACCGCCTTGCGCACGAAGGCGTGAACGGACTGTGGCTCACCGTGGAATGGCGCGATCTCGCCTCCACGTCCTTCACCGAGCGTTCGCCCGACGCCGACCGGCGGCTGGCGAAGCTGCGCCGCACCGTTGACTGCTGCCTCGCCTACGGCATCAAGACGTGGATATTCTGCATAGAGCCGAAGGCAGTGGAAAAGAGCGATCCGCTGTACCTCAACCACCCTGGCATGTTCGGGGCGTCGGCATGGGGCGGACGGGCGCTGATGTGCACGGCCTCGCCGGAGACGCATCGCTACATCGAGGAGTCGGTGCGGGACATCTTCTCTCGCGTGCCGCGTCTCGGCGGAATCATGATGATAGCGCATGGCGAACGGGAGACCTCCTGCCTTTCGCCTGTCAGCCCCGTCGACGGCACGCGCCGGAGCGGAGCGTGCCCCCGCTGCGCGAACCTTGAACCTTGGCAGATGTACCGCAACACGACGGACGCCATAATGCGCGGAATCCGCGCCGCCGGGTCGGACGCCGAGTACATCAGCTGGTTCTACCAGCCACAGGTGAGGCCGGAGCGCGCGCCGTGGGTGGCGGAATGCGCGCGGCATGTGCCGGCAGGCGTGACGTTTGCGTACAACTTCGAGTCCGGCGCGATCAAGGAGCAGCTGGGGCGCTACCGCAACGGCGGCGACTATTGGCTGTCGTACGTGGGGCCGGCCGGCGGATTCAGCGCGGTCGCCGAAGCGGGGAGGCAGGCCGGCAGCAGCATCGCAGCGAAGATACAGGTGGGTAACTCCCATGAGGTCGCGACGGTGCCGTTCGTGCCCGTGCCGGGGCTGCTGTACCGCAAATACAAGGCCATGCGGGATGCCGGAGTGTCTTCCGTGCTGCAGTGCTGGTATTTCGGCAACTACCCAGGCGTGATGAACAAGGCCGCTGGCGAACTGGCGTTCGACGACTTCTCCGAAGACGAGGAGACGTTCCTCCGGAAACTCGCCGCCCCAGAATGGGGCAAGGACGCCGCACTGATCGCGGGCGTGTGGAAGCGCCTTTCGGACGCTTACGCGGAATATCCGCTGTCGAACGACATGCAGTACTACGGGCCGTTCCATGCCGGTCCCGCATGGCCGCTCCATGCGGACGTGCGCCTGCTGCCGCTCGGCCGCACGTGGAAACCTCAGGACGCCCCAAGCGGCGATACGATCGGCGAGGCCCTCGAGAACCACACTATCGAAGAGGCCGCGCTGCTCGCATCGCGCATGGCGGACGGATCGGGGCTGCGCGATGCGGACGGCGGCGATCTGCTTGAGAAGCTCGCCGCACGCTGGCGCCACGACCCGGATCGCATCCGCGACATCGGCGTTATGGAGGCGCTGGAGTGCCAGTTCAGGAGCGGCTGCGACATACTCGGCTTCTACCTGAACCGCGCAAAGGCGCTCTACGAGAGCCGCGTGCGGCACAACCCGGCGGCGGCGCTCGCCGCGCTGGGCAGGATGGACGAGCTAGCTGCGCGGGAGGAGTCCGTGACGGCGAAGCTGCTTCCGCTGGCCCGTGCCGACTCCAGGCTCGGCTTCCATTCCGAGGCCGAAGTGTACCAGTACCATCCCGCAAAGCTCGAATGGCGGCTGGCCGGACTGAAGGAAACGCGGGCGAGGATAGCCGAGATCACAGCGGCGGTCAGGGCCGGTGGCGCATACCCGGAATCCGATTTCGAGCGCAACGCCCCTTCGTGCTCCGCCGGCGGCGGATGGACGGCGATGAAGGACGGATCGCGTTTCCGGGTGCGCGACGAGGCGAACGGCGACATGACGGTCGAGGTGTTCATGCGCGGTGGCACGGCGCTGCGCATGAACACGATAGACGCCGCCGGCGTGAGCTGGTACCGGGTGCTTGACATCGCGGCTGGCGGCAAGGTCAAGCCGGTAGAGATGTGGAACTGTGTCTCGCCAGGGCACGCCGTGCGCGAAGTGTCGGCTGCACCCGCCGATGGCGGTACAGTCGTGACGTTCACGCTTGCGGCGGAGGCGTGGGGCGGCACTGTGGCGCGGCGTCCTGGATGGCTCCAGTTCGAGCGGGGGGGGGCACCGCTCTGGCCTGACCTTCCTCCTCATGCGGAACGTTACCGCCTCAACCTCGGCACTCTCTATGCAGACAGGTTCGGGCGCATCTTGCGGTGAGGGCGCACGCATGGCGGCTGATGTGATGCGCTATGGCACTGTTCTTGTCACCGGCGGGACGCGGCGGCTGGGCAGGGCGATCGCCGATGCACTCCGCGCGGCAGGGTGGCGCGTGCTGGTGTCGTCCCACCGGAAGGAGGCTGGAGCGGACATCGTGGCTGATCTCGCGGAGCCTTCCGGCGCGGTACGGCTCTATGCGGCGGCGCTTTCCATGGCGCCAGATCTTTGTGCCATAGTGAACAACGCCGCACTGTTCCGTGGCGACGATGCTACGCTGGAGGCGGTGAACCTCGCCGCTCCGCGCAAGCTGACGACTTTGCTCGCCGGGAAAGAGGAGGGGCGGTGTGCCGTGGTGAACATCCTCGACTCCCGCACGCTCGGACCTGAAGGTTTGTCCGATTCGTGCTATGTTCGCACGAAGCGCGCTCTGCTTGCGGACACCCGTCGGTTCGCCGCCATGTTTGCGCAGTCGCTGCGCGTAAACGCGGTCGCGCCGGGGCCGGTGTTGCCGCCCGAAGGATGCCATGAACCATCCGGCGACATGCTTTTGGATTGCCGCCCAACGGCAGACGACGTAGGGGCGGCAGTCGCCTATCTGCTCTCCGCCGCCGCCGTGACCGGCACCGTCATCCCCGTTGACGCCGGCCAGCACCTGCTGATCTGACTCCCTGCCGAACGCCGTGCGGGGTGGCGATATGCGCGGCCCAAGGCAGCGCGCTTTCTGCCGTAGTTTCAGCACATTGGTCAGGCCCAGTCAAAAATGGCGTAGCGTGCGAAAGTAAACACACCATTGCAGAGGTAAACGCACCCGATGTGCTGAAGTAGCGGCCGTTTTGCGTCTTGCGATCGCGGCAGTTATTTCTTGCTGCCTCCGCGATGGCGGATTCGGGTACGTTCACCCGCGAAAAAAAAAATGCATCCGTGGAAAGAAAACGCTTGCATTCGAAGCGAGAATGTGTATTATACGCACCCAGATGAACGGTTGTTGCGCCGATGAACGGCGTGGCCGCGAGTCAACACAAAAAAGGATGAAAAGAAATGGCTACCAAGAAGGTTGCTGCTAAGGCTCCCGCGAAGAAGGCTCCTGCAAAGAAGGCGCCTGCGAAAAAGGCTGCTGCGAAGGCACCTGCCAAGAAGTGCTGCGCGGCTAAGTGCGCGAAGAAGGCGCCCGCGAAGAAGGCTCCTGTGAAGAAGGCGGCCGCGAAGAAAGCCCCTGCCAAGAAAGCCGCGAAGAAGTAACTTCTTCACAAGCGGTTCCCGAAACCGCAGGAACTTGCCCGTGCCGATTGGCGGGCAGGTTCTTTTTTTGTGCATGTGCATCGCGCGGAGTGTTGTGCTAAAATCAGAGGCCAAAGAACAAAGAGAGGAAAGAGAAGAATGGATACAGAAATCAAACGCAGGGATTTCATCGGCATAGGTGCGGCGTTCGCCGCCGCCGGGTGCCGGTCGTGGCGTGACGGCGCGCCGGCGATAGTGCGCGGGCGAAACCTCAACTCCCGCTTGGCCCATGCGTGCATCGGCACCGGAGGAAAGGGAGAGGGCGACTGGAAGAATTTCATCACGCACCCAAAGACGGACATCGTCGCCGCGTGCGACGTGGACACCGCGCGCATGGCCTCCATCCGCGAGGCGCTGCCTGGCATACGCATCTATCAGGACTGGCGCGAGCTCCTCGAGAAGGAGGGCGACAGGATAGATTCCGTGAACGTCTCCACGCCGGACCACATGCACACCATCATCGCCGTGAACGCGATGCGGCGCGGCAAGCATGTGTATTGCCAGAAGCCTCTCTGCCGCGGACTGAACGAGAGCCGCCTGCTGCACGAGGTCGCGGTGCGGAGCGGCGTGGTCACGGAGATCGGCGCGCAGGTGACCGGCGACAGCGGCGACCGCTCCGCAGTCGCTTGGCTGAAGTCCGGTGTGATTGGCGACATCGAGGCGGTGTACATGTTCCTAAACGTGAAGGGGACTTTCCGCCTGCCCCGCTGCGAGGTGCCGACCGGCGGCGATGCAGTCCCTGCGACGCTCGACTGGGACAGGTGGCTCGGCACCGCCCCCGTGCGCAACTACAAGAAAGGGATATACCATCCCGGCCACTGGCGCAAGTGGCGCGACTTCGGTTCGAGCACCATGGGCGACAACGGGTTCCACCTGATGAGCGCTACATGGCTGGGGATGGAGCTGGCCGCGGACTTCGCCCCGATCAGCGTGACTGGCGAGGCCGATCCGCTTTGGATGGGCTTTGGCGACGAACGCCGCCGCCAGATATGGCCGGTGGGCAACCATGTGACATGGCGGTTTCCCGGAGTGAGGGCGAGCGGATGGAAGCCGTTCACGATGGAATGGTTCGACGGCATACCGGAGGAGCAGCCGCCGGCATCATTCCTCCCGCCCGCCGCCGTCGTCGCCGTAGCGCAGAAGATGCGAATGAAGTCAACGCCGGTGATCGGCAAGATGATCAAGGGCTCCGCCGGATGGATGATGCTTTCGCACGGCAGCATGCCGGTCGTGCTGATGAACGACGGTTCGCGCATGAAGGCGCCGAAGGTGCCGCGCGGCAAGGGGCACTACCACGACTTCCTGAACCACTGTCTCGACGGCACGCCGGGCGCGCTCGACTTCGTTCGGCGCGGCACCGCCATGCAGGACGCCCTTCTGCTCGGGAACGCGGCGCAGGTCGTGCCCGGCGTGGAGCTGCGCTGGGACGCCAAGCGGCGCGTGGTCTCGAATTCCGAAGAGGCGACCCGGGTGCTGTACCCGTCATATCGCGAAGGATGGAAGCTTGAGGGGCTGGAGGAAACCTGATATATCAGGCGCGCGCCGCAGGTGGCTTTCTGGTACAATGGGCGGCAACAGGAAACGAAAGGATATACGTCATGAAGAGAGCGTCAGTCAACCGCAGGGATTTCATCGGCCTTGGAGCGGCATTCGCCGCCGCAGGATGCCGGTCGTGGAAGGGTGGATTTCCGGCCATCACCGCAGTGCGCAGCCCAAATGGGATGTTGCGCCACATGTCGGTCGGGTGCGGCAACAAAGGATGGAGCGACATCTGCGACATCTGCACGCACAAGATGATAGAGATGGCGGCGTTCTGCGACGTGGACGCGAACTACCTCGCGCAGGCGAAGAAGAAGTTTCCCAACGCGCGCTTCTACCGCGACTGGCGCGAAATGTTCGAGGCCGAGGGCGACAGGATAGATTCCGTCACGGTCTCCGCGCCGGATCACCACCACGTTGCCATGGCGACGGCCGCGATGAAGCGCGGCAAGCACGTGTACCTTCAGAAGCCGATGGCTAAGACCATGCAGGAGGCCGCGTTCCTCCGGCAGGTGGCGCGCGAGAACGGCGTGGTCACGCAGATGGGCACGCAGTACAACGCATACGTCTCCGACAGGCAGACCGTTGCCATGTTGAAATCTGGCGTGCTTGGCCCTGTGGAGCATGTGTACCTCTTCTCCACGCGTAAGGGGATATCCCGTCGCCGCCGTCTCGTGCCTGTGGCAGCGCCTGTGCCGGACACCTTGGACTGGAACCTCTGGCTCGGTAGCGCTGCGGAGCGTCCATACGCCAAGGGCGTGTACCATCCGCTCATCTGGCGCATCTGGCGGGATCTCGGCAGCGGCTGGATCGGAGATATCGGGTGTCACCTCATCGCCGCCGTGTGGCGCGGCCTTGAGCTTGGCGACGGAGCGCCGCGCGACGTGTGGGCCGAGACGATCACG
The DNA here is from genome assembly GCA_946631345.1 of uncultured Verrucomicrobiota bacterium. Taxonomy (GTDB): domain Bacteria; phylum Verrucomicrobiota; class Kiritimatiellia; order RFP12; family UBA1067; genus UBA1731. Next base: position 5,514 of record CAMPAA010000047.1, on the reverse strand, counting down.
GACGCCGAAGACGGCGTGAAGGACAAGGTGTGGCCGACCGCCGCGCACATTCTTTGGAACTTCGCCGGCATACCGGCTTCTGGCGGCAAGCCGTTCAAGTTCGAGTGGTTCGACGGCTGCAGCGAGCCTGACAACCTCGCGCCGGCGCAGTTCCGCCCGCCGGCGGAGATCGATGCCCTGTTCGCCAAGTCGCCGTTCGGGAAGCGTCCGCACGAAGGCAAGGTCGTGAAGTGCGCAGGGGGATGGCTGCTTCAGCCCCACGCCTCCAAGTCGGCCTACGCCGTCACGCTCGATGGCAGGCCAGTGCCGGTCCCGGACGTAGGGAACGCGCCGAGCCACTACCACGAGTTCGTGGACTGCTGCCTTGCGGGCCGCCCGGCGGCGACCGATTTCAGCTGGTCCACATACATGCGCGAGTGCGTGATCACCGGCGAGATCGCCGAGCGCGTGGTCGGCTCGAAGCTGGCCTGGGACTCCAGTGCGCGCCGGTTCGACAACGCCGCCGCGAACGCGTTCCTCGCGCGCCCCTACCGCAAGGGCTGGGAAATCCCTGGCCTGGGCTGAACGCGGCGGCGCGCAAAAGCGTGTGCGCAATTTGGCGGGTTATGCTATAATACCCGCCATTTCAAGCCCGAGTAGCTCATCCGGACAGAGCATCTGTTTCCTAAACAGAGGGTGGCAGGTTCGAGTCCTGTCTCGGGCACCATGTCATGACGATGCAGCAGATACCGGTGATCTTGGCCTGGACCGCGGCAGCGGCCCTGCTGGTCGGCTATGCCGCATCCATCGCCTCCGAGATAACCTACGTAACCTTGGCTGACGGCCGCAAGACCGAGCGCAAGCTGCCGCTCATATTCCGCCTGCTTCTGCCGTTCGTCTCGAACCTGTCGCGCCTTGTGGCGAGGCCTGCGTTCGCCAAGGCGCGCGAGGCTGCCGACCAGATGATCGTCGCTTCCGGAATGGAGGGGCTTCTCTCCGGCGCGGAGTTCATCGCGCTGAAGTTCCTTGTGCCCGTTGTGTGCGGCACGGCGTTCGCGCTGGCGGTGCTCGCGCCCGGCGCGCTCGCGCCAGATTCCCTGCTTTCAGGCAACAGCCTGCTGGTGGTGCTGTTAGGCTACCTGTATTTCTACGCCTATCCGCTGATGTGGCTTCGGCGCACCCTGCGCAAGCGGCACTTCTCCATAATGTGCGCGCTGCCGTTCGTGCTCGACCTGCTCACGCTTTCCGTCGAGGCTGGCATGGACTTCATGAGCGCTCTCCAGCGCAACTGCGACCGCCGCAGGCTCGACCCGCTCAATGAGGAGCTGATCCGCATGACGCGCGAGATCCAGATGGGGGCCGCGCGGCGCGTGGCGCTTCGCAACATGGCCGAGCGCGTTCGCCAGCCTGACCTGAAGGCCGTTTCGTTCGCGCTGATTCAGGCCGACGAGCTGGGCGTGCCGATAGGCCCGATTCTGCGGATACAGTCCGACCAGCTTCGCGCCCGGCGGTTCGACCGTGCGGAGCGGCTTGCGAGCGAGGCACCCGTGAAGATGCTGGGCCCGCTTCTGCTCTGCATATTTCCGGCGGTGCTGATCGTGCTGCTCGCCCCGATTCTGCTTGAGGCCGTGAAGAACATCATGTGAAGGGATTCATCCACATGGAAACGCAAACATTGGAACTTTTCGTGAAGTCCGGGCCGCTTGAGGGACAGCGGTTCGAGGTGACCGAGGCTGGTCTGCGCCTAGGAAGGTCTTCTTCCTGCGAGATATCGGTGCCAGATCCTGCCCTATCCCGCAACCAGTGCCTGTTCGAGCTCCGCGAGGGGCGCGTTTGGGTGACAGATCTGGCCAGCGCGAACGGGACGGCGGTAAACGGCGAGGAGCTCGGTACGTCGAGCCGCGAGCTGTTCCCCGGCGACAGGGTGCAGGCGGGCGACAGCGAGCTGGTAGTGGTGGGCGCCGGCGCCGAACGCGGCGGCAGCGTCGTTGACGGAGATGACTCTGCTCCGGTGGAGCAGGCGGGAGAGACCGTTGATCTCGGCCTTTCCCCGCAGAAGGACGAGGGTGCCGCAGAGGCGGCGACAGCGAAGGGCTCGCCGATGCGGCTCATCCTGTGGTTGCTTCTCGTACTGGTGCTTGGCGGCTCTGCGGCGGCGATACTGCTGATCCCGCGCGACGGCGCGTCGGATGGCGTGGGGCCTGTCGCGCGCCCTCTTGCGCCGGCCAAGCTGTGGTCCGTCTCCTACGAGAAGGTCGAGGCCAGCACGAAGGGCATATGCCGGTATGCGATCACCGTGGACGCCGCCGGCAACATGGAGGCGGCGTTGGACGACGTACCGGAGAGCGACAGGCACGTAAAGAAGTCTGCGACGCTCTCTGAGAAGGCGCGCGCGGAGCTTGACCGCATCTTCTCGTCATCCGCGCTGTACAAGCTGGACCGCGAGTACACAGGCCCGGCGCGACCGGGCGAGCTGAACCGCTACGAGTTCCGCATCGCGCGTGGCGCCACGGCGTTCTCGTGCCTTGTCGAGAACGCGCCCGAGCCGGATGCGTTCCGCGAGGCGCGGATGGCGCTTGAGACGTTCTCGCAGAACGAGCTTGGAATCTGGGCAATACAGTACTCTGGCGAGAAGCTGACCGAGATGAGCCGCGAGGCGCGCCGCTCGGCGGACGCGAAGTGGGAGGAGCGCGACGTGAACTACGGCAACCTCGCAGCCGCTCTCAAGCTCTACGACGAGGCGGTCATGGATCTTGAGACGGTGAACCCGAAGCCTGAGGACTACGGCGAGCTGATCACCAAGCGCGACATGGTGCGCGCCGAGCTCGAGCGCCGCTACCGCGATCAGCGCTTCGAGGCGGACCGCGCCGTGAACATGGGCGACTGGGATCGCGCGCGCAACGAGCTGCGCGTGCTGTGCGAGTTGATCCCCGACAACAGGGATCCGCGCCACGCCGAGGCCGCCGCCAAACTTGTGGATGTGGAGAACCGCCTGAAGAAGGGAGGGTCGAAATGAGGTATCCGGGATTCATCCGTACCGTCGCCGCCGCGCTGATGTCGCTTGCGGCGTGCGCGCTGTCGGCCGCGCCTACGCGCATCGACGTAACAGCCCGCCCTGATGGGGCCAAGGTGCTGATCGACGGCGTGTCGAAAGGCGTGGTGCCGGTGTCGGTGTTCGACGTTGGGGCGGGGAGGCACTTCCTGCGCATCGAGGCGGCCGGGCGGCGACCGGTGGAGGATATCATATCCGTGACTGAGGGCGACTTCCTGCGCAAGGACTACGAGCTCGAGCAGGAGAAGGGGCTGCTTCTCATCCGCACGGATCCGGCGGGAGCGGAGGTGCGGCAGGGCGGCGCTTCGCTGGGCGTGACGCCGCTTCTGGTCACGTCGCTGACAACCGACGCTACATACTCATTCGACCTCGAGTACCTTGGCTACCAGACCAAGCGCATCAGCGTTGCCCTATCCGGGCGCACGCCCGTCGCGCGCACGGAGAAGCTGGTGCTCGACTCCGGCATCGTAGAGTGCACCACGGAGCCCGCTGGCGCGACGGTGCTCGTAAACGGCATCTCGCGCGGAGTCACGCCATGCACGGTCGAGAAGGTGCCGAAAGGATACGCGACGTTCGTGTTCCAGCTCAGGGGCTACGAGGAGGTCAAGCGCGAGCTGCGCATCACGCCCGGCGACCGCCAGTCGCTCTCCATCTCGCTGCCCGGCCGCCCGGCGAAGCTCGCCGCAATCTCATATCCGGAGGGCGCGCGCCTCACGATGGACGACAACTACGTGGGCAAGACGCCCCTCACGCTTTCGCCGGTCAAGCCTGGCGTGCATACGCTCAAGGCGGAGCTGCCAGGCTACGCGCCTGTGTTCAAGACCGTGGTTATGGAGAACGGCGGCGACGTGACCGAGGAGTTCAAGTTCGAGTCCATCCTCGGATGGATCGAGGTCACCACCACTCCGCCGGGCGCAAAGATCATGCTCGACGGCAAGGCGGTGGGGACGACATCGGCGCACCGCGGCAAGAAGGCAGACCTCTCCGGCGTGACCTCCGACGTGCTCTACCTCCGCGACATCGATGCGGGCGAGCACCAGATAGTCGCCCACCTGCGCGGCTATGCGGATGCGAAGCGCAAGCTGACGATCGAGGCCAAGAAGGGTGTGCAGTTCAGCCCGCGCCTGAAGCGCATCTTCATCCCCGACACCGAGATCGAGACGGTCAACGGCATCTACCGCGGTGTGCTTATGGAGAGCGACAACCCCGAAACCTACCGCCTCGAGGTCAAGGAGGGAATAACGCAGGACTTCCGCAAGACAGACGTGCGGAACATCAAGACGCTCGAATGATGAAATGCCGTCTCGACAGCGCACTTGTCGAACGTGGGCTCGTGGCGTCGCGTACCATCGCGCAGTCTCTCGTGATGGAGGGCAAGGTGCGCGTGAACGGCCAGGTCGCCGCCAAGCCTGCCGTCCAGGTGACGGCCGATGACCGCGTTGAGGTGGAGGCGCCGCCGCGCTTTGTGTCCCGTGGAGGGGAGAAGCTGGAGGGGGCGTTCGTGAAGTTCCCCGGATGGCTGGTGGATGGATGCGTATGCCTCGATGTGGGCTCTTCGACGGGCGGCTTCACCGACTGCCTGCTTCAGCATGGCGCGGCGCGCGTAATGGCCGTGGACGTGGGCACCAACCAGCTTGCGTGGAAACTCAGGGCCGATCCGCGCGTGTGGGTTAGAGAGAACTTCAACGCCCGCTACATGACGGCGGCGGATCTGCCGGAGCGACCCTCGCGCGCGGTGACGGACGTCAGTTTCATATCCCTCAAGCTCATCCTGCCGCAGATGGTGGATGTGCTTGAGCCGTGCGGCGAGATCGTCTCGCTCATAAAGCCGCAGTTCGAGGTCGGACGCGGCGGTGCTCCGGGAGGAGTGGTGGCCGATCCCGCCGTGCGTGAACAGGTGGTGGCGGACATATCGGCGTTCGGGCGGAATTCGCTCGGGCTTGACCTGCTTGGCGTGGCGGAATCGCCCATACGCGGACGGGACAAGGGGAACGTTGAGTATCTGGCCTGGTGGCGGAAAGGGGCATGAGGGCATGAACGGAAGGCTTACGACTATTATTCTTGCCACTGCGGCGCTGTTCGCCGCCGGATGCGCGCATGAGACGTACATCGTCGATTCGAAGCATCCAGAGGTGGAATATGCGGTCGATGGCGCATTGAAGTGGCGTGGCAGGTTCATCGAGCCGGAAGAGCTGCCGCATCTGCTGGAGAAGTCCGGGGTGGACCGCAAGTCGCAGATCGACATACGCGTGCCGAAGGGCATGCGCAGTCTGCGGGAACCCCGAGTGCTGCTGTTCATACTTCGCAGGGCGGGCTACACGCGAGGGGTTCTGGTGACCGAGAAGAGGGCCTACTCCTCGGCACCCGCCCCGAAGCCGCAATCCCGCGCCCCGGCACCTCCGCGCCGGCGTGCGATCCGCTACAAGTGGGTGAATTGCAAGTGAAGTGAGTCAATTTTCTGAAGATGTTTCCAAGGGGTCTTG
>CAMPAA010000046.1 GCA_946631345.1 uncultured Verrucomicrobiota bacterium | reverse complement strand
ACCCCTTTGGCGTAAGGGGGTATACCCCTTTGGCATAAAGGGGGCTACCCCTTTGGTTTAAGGGGGTATACCCCTTTGGCACAAAGGGGGCTACCCCTTTTGGCATGGGGGGTAGGGTGGCGTCCGCAAGGGGGTATTGGCACGTTTTTTGGGGGGTGTAGGCACGTTTTCCGGGGGGTGTGGTGCCTTCTGGGGCGGTTAAGGCATGGAAAATGCCGCATGTATGGCATCTGGTGCAGCCTGTGCGCTGGGCGCAACAATGTACGTCGGGGGCGATGCCGCCAGATTCTCGTGGAAAAACGCATGAACGCATCCCCCGACACGGCGTTTTGTCGGGGGTGGATGGCGTCGGGGGGGGGTGAAAATCATGCGAACGCACTTTAGTTCGAAAAAAAAAACCAAACGAAATTATTTGCAATTATATCGTTGACTTGAGAGTTGGGCTATGCTATCATTCGCGCCGTTTTAGGACACGGTGTCCTGAAACGCTATGGGATGGTAGCGGTTTCGTCAAACCCAGAAAAAGGAACAATGCCATGACGACGAGAAAAGAGTTCACCAGCATAAAGATGTCCATAGTTTCAGCAATGGCGCTGGCGGTTGCCCTGTGCGCAAACGCAGACTTCATAGAGTTGAAGACAAACGGCACAACCGATGCGCTGTACAATGGAGCGCGCTGGGGGGATGGCAGCAATCCTGACATGGGGTCATACGACTACCGCGCAGGTGGCTGGTATGGCATGAGCTTCACCCTCCCATCCGGTCAGGGAACCACATCCGAAGCCAATCCGTTTGTCTTTGCAGGGAACTCCCTTACCATAGGCCGCCGCTCGGCATCCGGTAGCTATGGCAAAGGTTATGCCGTAGCGCACGTAAATCAGTCAGGCACGCAGTATTTCAGCTTCCCCGGCGATGGGCTGATACTTGCATGGGGGTACATCGATACGTTTGTCGCAGGCCAGGATGCGCGGTTCCTCGGGAAATTCACCTTTTCCGGAAGTCGCGTAAACAACTACGACAGCAACTACGGCACGGATCTATCCTTCCGTGAGAACGCAAGCAAGATGCGCTTCCTCGGTTCCGTCCATTCAGCCGCAACGGCCTACCTGAACGTGTTGAGCCAGACATCGCAGAGAGCAGCAAACAACTTGCTCGAGTTCGCCTGCGACATGTCGGACTGCAACGGCACGATCAGGCACCGTGCGCGGACGGTCGACATGAGACTGTCGTTCACCGATGCCATGCCGGGCACGATATCGGTGGAGACGAACGCCACGATATCATCCGAAGGGTCGGCAAAGCTTGCGCGTCTGGCAGTCGCATCGAGCTGCAAGGCGACTGTCAGCGTTGCGAGCGGCACGCTGCCCATAGGCACCGTCGCAGTCAACGATGGCGGCGAATTGCTTCTTTACAAGAATGTCGACCCGCTGACGGGTGCGACGAGTGGGATTGTGCAGATCGATTCGCTCGACCTTGCCGGAGACGCGAAGGTGCATATCGCCGTATCGCACTACTTTGTGCAGACGAACAGCGCGCCGTGGACGACGCGCGGCGACGAGTTCCGCATTCCCGTCATGCGGGCGCCGGCTGGGGTTGTGACGGCGGACGATTTCGTCTTCGACGGGTTTGGCTGGACCACGACATATAAGCTCAGCAACCACGCGCAGGTGGATGAGGGCGGCGAGTTCTACCGCGCCCTGCATACGGGCCATGTACTGATCGAGGCCGACGAAGGCGGTGCGACCGAGACGGTATACATCGTCCAGGAGCCCATCGCCTACCAGATAAAGGCCGACCCCATCGCGGACAGTGCGTCTACGGCCAGATCGTCGGCGGAAGACGAGACGGCCTGGAGCGGCGGGCTGTATCCGCGTGAGGGCGTGCATTACCTTGTTGCATACCGCACGGCGCGGCTGATGCCGACGGGTGCGACTTTCAACGGAGTGTTTTCAACGCCTTGGGATGTTGACGACTACGTGTTCCCCGGGGAATCGCTGACGACAGCGAGCGGGTTTCTGCCGCAGTCCGCCAAGTCCGTTACGGTAAAGCTGCTGCGGAACGCCGGCAAGATGTACGTAAGCCGGAACAACATGACGCTGAAAGGGCGCTACGAGTCGATGGCGAGCCCGTATGTGGGCCGGATCGCCACAAACACGGTTCAGCTTGGCCGCCGCGCGCATTTCAACATGGAGTCCGAGATATTCGGCAGCGGCCACATGGACATCACTGCATACGCCGGCGGCGGCTGGGGATGGGAGATCGACGGCGAAATCGAGCTGAAGGGCATCAACACCGGCTTCGTAGGGACGATGCGAATCCACAGCAAACCGCGCAGCGACTACCCCAGCGGAAACGTGCGCATGATCCTGAACGACGAGCGCAATCTGGGCGGCGCGCTGCCGTCCTTCAACTGGCGCGCGCTCGAACTGAGCATGGGCGCGCAGATCATCCCGCGCCGCTCGATGCGTCTCGCGGATGCGACGCGCGGCGTGTACGTCAACGGCGAGGCCGAGTTCACGGTGTCCAATGGCGTGACGCTCGCCGTGGAGCAGCCGATAACGTTCAAGGGAACGCTGACGAAGTCCGGCGAGGGCGTTCTTGCGCTTGGAGCCGCGCCGCGCTTCGGTGCCGGGCTTGAGAATGCGGTGCCTGAAGCGGGCGAGAACGTGCTTGCCGTGACGCAGGGCTGGGTGAAGGCCACGTCACCGCAGGCGCTCAGGAATCTGCGGGTGAGTTTCGCCAGAGACACGGGGCTGATCTATTCCGCGGTCCAATCCGGAGAGATGGCCGTGTCGGGCATCGACATTTCAGCGACCGAGCTTTCGCCGGAAACCAACATACGCGTGGCGCTGGACCCGGACACGTTCGCGGGAGCCCCTGCGACAGTTTCGCTTTTCTCCGGATCGCGTGCGCAGGTGGAGGCCGCCGTGGCCAAGTGCCGGTTTGTGCGCCCGGCGACTGGCTGGGGGCTGTCGCGCCTGACATATGAGGGCGATGCCGGAAGCGCTGTCGCAAAGGCGAGATTTTCGCAGCTTGGGACAGTTGTGATCTTTAAGTGATGGAAGAATGGCCATGCAGTTGCGCTTAACATTGTTTTTTATGGCTGCGGCAGCCCAAGTGGCGGCCATGGTGCCTGATGCTGCGCGGACGGAATTTGCGAAGTACTACCATGCAGTGACGGGCAGGGCCGCGCCAATGGATGCCGTGTCGTTCGTTGTTGACCCGGCCGTATCAAAAACCGGCAACGACGCCTATTCGATCAGGTCGGCTGAATCCGGCACCGCCGTTACCATCACGGGCTCGAACGCACGTAGCGTACTGTATGGCGTGTACGATCTCCTGGAGCGGCGCGCGGGCTGCCACTGGTTCTGGGATGGCGACATTGTGCCGAAAAAGGAGACCATCGACCTTTCTGGCCTTGACGTCCACGAGGAGGCGCGGTTCGAATATCGCGGGATTCGGTACTTTGCGCATCGCGGGCTAACGCGCTTCCAGGCGGAGCACTGGGGACTTGAGGACTGGAAGAAGGAGATTGACTGGATGCTCAAGCGGCGGCTGAACGTGTTTATGCTCCGCATTGGGCAGGACGACCTTTTTCAGCTGACATTCCCCGATGTCTGCGCCTATCCCGATCCGTCCAAGCCGCTCCCTGGCGCGGGCAAGGGATACGACGACCGCTCGCTTTTCTGGAGTCTTCAGTTCCGGGGCGAAATGAGACGGCGCATCCAGGCGTATGCGTTCGAGCGGGGGCTGATGGTGCCGGAGGATTTCGGGACGATGACACACTGGTATTCGCGTACGCCGAAGGATTTCCTCGAAAAGATGGACCCTCCGTTCCTCCCGCAGGCGACGAGCGGATACTCGGAGAAAAACGGTCGTGTCTGGGATATCCGTGACGAAAAGTGGGCGGATGAATACTGGAAGCTGACGCGGACGGCGGTGGATACGTATGGGAAGGGCGCTCCGCAGAAGCTTCTGCACACGATCGGCCTCGGCGAACGCCGCTGCTACACGAACCGTCAGGATAACTTCAATCTCAAGATCGAGGCACTCGACAAGTTCCTGACCCGTGCGCATCGCGACTATCCTGATGCCAAGGTGTTGCTCGCAGGTTGGGACTTCTACTTCACATGGCTCCCAGACGAAGTGAAGGCACTGATCGGACGCCTCGACCCCAAGCGCGACATCATTTGGGACTACGAGGGCGACGCAATACACGGCTGGCGCAAGGAGATACAGGGACTCAACATCTTCACCAAGTGGGGCGTCGTTGGCAAGTTCCCATATACCTACTCCATATTCCTCGCCTACGAATCTGCGCTTGACGCTCGCGCGAACTACCCGATCATCGAGGAGCGGCAGCGGATCGTCCAGAACGATCCGGCCTGCGTGGGCTACATCTTCTGGCCGGAGTCGAGCCATACCGACACGCTCTGCCTCAGGTATTTCACCGCGAATGCCTGGTCGAAGGATGCAGTGCCCCATGGAAAGGTTCTGGACGAATTCTGCAAAAGCCGTTACGGTGCCCTTGCCGGACGCATGAAGGCGATATGGGAGAAGGCGCTTCCGGCGTCCATGCTGCGAGACTGGGACGCGAACTACGGACGGCTTGTCACGAAACATGGGCGCGATCTGCGGATGTGCGATGAAAAGGTCATCCAGACGTGGAAGCGCCCGGTGGAGGCGGCACAGGGCGTGTTCGGAGAGCTGGCCGAAATCCCGTGGTCCGACGAGTTCCTTCGGCGCGACACAATTGACATCGCCCGCATGGTGCTTGACCGCGTGATTACGCTACGCACTCTCGAGCTTGTCCGGGATGTCGCCGCCTGGCGCGGCAGGGCGGATGCCCCGTGTCCGCCGCACGATGGGGCCGACCTTCCGGAACGGGCCAGGCGCCTTGCCGCGCTCTGCGACATGATGGCCGACCTTCTGGAGCTGCACACCGACTATTCGCTCTGGGAATCATTCCTTCGCCTTGATGCGGTGGAGAAGGTGCGCAACCCCGACTTCCCGAAGACTCTCTTCGACAATGCGTCATGCGGCTACTGCCGCAGCCACCAGTATGAACTGGCGCGGCACTGGTATGCTCCGAGGATGACGAAGATGGCGGCCCGCTTGTCGCATGCAATGGCCGCCGGCGACCGCAAGGCCGTGCTGTTCGACGATCCAGAAACAGAGCGCCGTGCGCTCATGGACAAACCGCTGGAGTCGCTCAAGCCCATGCAGCCGCGCACGTGGGAGCGCTATCGCGCAATCATGCACGAGTGCGGGCGTGCGAGCGGCGGGAATCCCGCCCTGAGATCTTCGGCCGTTGCCGCGCCAGGGCAGTTCTGCTCGGTGGTGAAGTCGGAGGGCAGCCCCGTGATCGACGGCAGCAGGGATGCGCTGTACGACGCGGCGTATCCGATCGACGGGCTTTCGCATCCTCGGCTGCTGTCGTTGGCGCGGGAGCGCACCTCGGCGAAGTTTCTGCATGACGGGACTTGCCTGTACGGGTTCATCCGCTGCGAAGACCCGAACGTCGCGAACATGCCGGCATGGTCTGCGAAGCGCGACGACGCATCGCTCTGGAAGGGAGATGCGATAGAGCTTTTCTTTGTGGCGAAGGACGGCCTGAAGCACTTCATCATCTCGCCGACAGGCGGGGTGTACGATGCGGCCGGGCATCCGGATGACGCGAACACATGGATGTTTGACGTAAAGTGGAACAGCGGCATCAAGTGGGCTGTTTCGCGCGACGACGCATCGTGGAGCGTGGAGTTCTCGCTGCCGCTATCCGACATCCCAGGGCGCGACATGGCGTTCAACCTTGTTCGCGACAGCACGGACGCGCGCAAGTGCGCGAGCTGGTCCCGTCTGGCGGATAGCGCCAAGTGGATCTACCCCGCCGACAAGACGGAGTCCACCTATGGGCGCATCAGGTTCATCGACTCTGCGCCAGGCGGATTTGACTTCAAATGCCCGCCGACGATTCGCCCGGACAAGGAGAACTACTGCCTTGTGCGCCTTGCGAAGGATATGCCGACGGACGGGTTCAGGCTTTGCGTGCAGGGCAAGGACCAGAAGCCGTGGGGTAGTTTCGCCAGCGGGCGGTTCGGCTGGACGTACAACCTCGACATGAAGGCCAAGGGCGAAAAGGATGTGGTGTTCACCGTCGAGGACGGCGGCGAACTTCGGTTCAGGCAGGTGTCGGCGATACCGGCCGGATACATAATGATACGTCCGTCAAACCTTGCGCGCGGCAAGCTGTACCTCAACTCGAACCGAGGGCTCAAGGCGAAGCTAAACTGGTACTGCAAGCACAACTACGAGGGCGCGCGCATGTCTAACGGCGGGCAGGTCGCGAAGCCGTTCGACATAGTGTTCAGGTGCCCGCCCGGCGTGGAGGTGGTTTCCGCTGGCGTGCGGAAGGAGGGGGAGTGCCAGGTGCAGCACCAGAGATACGCGTATCTCTATCCAGACTACTTCTCGACCAAGTTTGCGACGACGTTGCCGGCCGGGACAAAGGGGAGCATATCATACTCCGCAAGGTACGAGGACGGCGTGCAGAGCGCCCAGGATATCGATTTCGAGGTAATCGACGTGGGGGTGGCTCCAAAACTGAAGAAGTTCGACGTTGGCCACTACAACCTATACGTTCAAAGCCTCGAAGATGCGAAGGAGTGGGCCGAGACCGGCGTCAATTCGTTTGCCGTGCGCGGCTATTCCGACAAAGACGCCGCGCTCGCACGTTCGCTGACGGCCAACGGATTCAAGGTTGTGCGCGGCGGATATTTCTGGCCGGGCGCAGTGGCCGGCCACTCGCCGTGGGCCGTATGGACGCGCGAGGACGAGACGGCGCGCGCGAAGGACATCAACGGCAGGGACATACCGCTCGGCGCGGGGCTGCAGATATCGCCGTCGTACCGTGGCAGGTTCTTTGTGGAGTCTTGCCGCAAGGAGGCAGAGTTCTGCCGGAAGGCCGGAATCTACCGCTTCAACTTCGACATAGAGGACTACATCCAGAAGAAGGGTGAGCTTGGCGACTTCCGCCCTGAGACAGTAGCCTATTTCAAGCGGCGTTGGGCGGAGAGGCATCCTGGCGAGCCGATCCCGGAGCCGAAAGTGTTCGAGCGCGATCCGTCCGCACATCCGCGCGAACATGAGGTCTGGGTGGACTCGAAGTGTGAGCTGTGGGCGGACTTTTTCCGCGAGATGAAGAGGCTGCTCTCGGAGGGCGTTGGCCGCGAGGTCATCTTCACCGACTGGTCTTTCAACGTCTTTCAGACGGTCGAGAACCGCAACCATTCGCTGCGCAACGCCGACTTCTACCGCATATTCGACATCCGCGAACATGGGTTCTATTCGTCGATCGACCGCGACGTGCGCCAGCTGGAGCGAGTTCTTGAGCAGTTCAGGCAGACGTTCCCCGGCGTGAAGCAGTCGCTTTCGTGGTGTCCGAGCCCGGTGAGGTATTCGATTGGCCGCGACTCTTCGGACTACTACTGGTCCACGATGCCGGCGATCAAAGACGAGATCGTCTATTCGATGTACGAGGCCGCGACGTTCGGCTGCAAAGGCGTATGCACGTTCAAGGCGCCGATGATAGACATTGAGTTCCACCGGCAGTTCATCGCCGCTCTCAATGTGCTCGCAAAGGTGGAGGACATTGTGGTTGATGGCGAGAGCCGCAGCCTCGATACGAACTTCCCCAACGACGCGGAGGTGTACGACAAGTTCTTCGGTCGGTTCAACACATGGCGCAACCAGCGCCGTGTGTTCTGCCGCGCAAACACTCTTGGCGGCAGGACGCTCATATCCGTTTCTGAATATCGCAACCGCGGCCCCATTGACGTGGTGGTGAAGTTCCCCCACTGCGGCACCGTGACGGTTACAGACCTTGAAAGCGGCGAGTTGGTGGCAACCCTGACCGAGGGTGACGATGCTCTCAAGGTTCCGCTGCGCGATCGCAGATGCAGGCTCCTCCTGGCGGAGTAGCAGGCTGGTGGCTTGAAGTCTGGAGTTTTTGGGAGTGGGCATGTGTGAGATAGGCAGAAGGCGGTTCATTGCGGCGGCAGGTGCGGCGCTTGCCGGAGGATGCAGGATGTTCACCGGCGCAGAGGCGGACTACGACGGTTCGCTCACGGTGTTCGTGTCGGACATACATGTGAAGCCGGATTCGTACCAGCGGGAGCGTTTCGCCGCCGTCGTGGCGGACATTCTCGCGATGGATCCACTGCCGCGTCGCGTCGTATGCTTCGGTGACGTGGCGTGGGTGTATGGGCGCAAGGAGGACTACGAGAGCAGCCTCCCTCTGCTTCGGCAACTCACCGATGCCGGCATAGAGGTGACGCTGGGCATGGGAAACCACGACCACAGGCGCAATTTCCTCGATGTGTGGCCGGAGTACGGTCATCGCACGCTAGTGCCTGGCCGAATCGTAACCCGCACCAGCCTCGGCCCGTGCGATCTGCTCATGCTCGACACGCTTTGGGAGAATCATCTCGACGAGACGCGCATGTGCAAGGTCCCAGGCCAGCTGACCGGCGACCAGTGGGATTGGGTCAGGGCTGAGGTCGGAAAGCTCACTCGCCCAACGTTTGTCGCGGCGCACCATCCTATCCACGAGATAGAGGATGGCGACTGGAAGGCGTTCAATGACCTGCTGATGGCCGCCCCGATGGTGGCGGGCTACATCCACGGGCATAACCATGTGTGGAAGGGCGGATTGTTCGGGCCGTCCGGGAGGAAATGGGCCGACAGCAATTTCAAGCGCTGGCTGTGCCTGCCGTCAACCGGTCATTGGGGCGACATCGGGTATGTGAAGTTCCGCACCTCGCCTGGCTGCGCCCGCGCAGAGCTCGTCGAGACAGACCACTACTTCCCGAATCCAGACGCGCGCGGATGGATCGACCGCGAGATTGTCCGTGAGCGGCAGGGCGCGTTCTGCACATTCCGGTTCGGATCGGAAGGGTAGTCGGCCTTTCCCTGCCCGTGGCGCAATCAGGCGGCGAAGGTCGGTGTCAAAGCCTACCTGGGGCGTGGCTTGAAAGTGGAGGCGGTTTCTGATATCATTTGCCGCGTTATGGGTGAAAGCCTCCGAGGGCATCCGAGAGGGCGAAAACAAAACAGGAAGGAACAAGGAAAAGCAATGGATACAAATCGTCGCGAGTTTCTCAAGGGGACGGCCTGGATGGGCGCCGCCGCCGTGGCAGCGGGGTGCATGAGCGCCAAGCAGGGGCCGGGGTTCGGCGCGGGCGGGTCGATGTTCGGCTTCGCCGCCAAGCCGCTGAAGCACATCCGCGTGGGCGTGGTCGGCCTTGGATCGCGCGGGGCTGGCGCGGCGCACAGGCTGGCGAGCATTCCGGGCGTGACGGTGGCGGCGCTTTGCGATCTGGAGCAGTACCGCGTGGACGCTCAGCGGGAATGGCTTGCGAAGGCGAAGAAGCCGGCGGCGAAGGAGTTCGTCGGCGCAGAGGCGTACCGAGCGATGTGCGACTGGGACGGCATCGACTGCGTTTACAACACCACGCCGTGGGAGCTGCACGTGCCTGTGGCGCTCGCCGCGATGCGCGGCGGCAAGCATGCGTTCACCGAGGTGCCGAGCGCGTTCACCGTCGAGGAGTGCTGGGAGCTGGTGGAGACCTCCGAGAAGCTTCGCCTCAACTGCATGCAGCTCGAGAACTGCTGCTACGGCGAGGCCGAGATGCTTGCGCTCAACCTCTGCAGACTCGGCCTCCTGGGCGATCTCGTGCATGGCGAGGGCGCGTACATCCACGACCTGCGGGTGCACAACTACAACGACCTCAGCAAGGACAAGTACGCGTACTGGAACCACTGGCGCCTGCGCTGGAACACGGTGCACAAGGGCAACCAGTACGTCACCCACGGCCTCATCCCGCTCATGGAGTACATGGGCATCAACCGTGGCGACCGCTTCGACTACCTCGTGTCGCTCGAATCGGATCAGTACAACTTCGAGGCTTACGGCAAGGCGCACTACCCGGCCGGAGACTGGCACCACGACCACAAGGTGCAGATGGGCGACATGAACACAACGCTCGTCAAGACCGTCAAGGGGCGCTCGATCATGATCCAGCATGACGTATCCTCGCCGCGTCCGTACTCCCGCATAAACAAGATCACCGGCACGAAGGGGGCGTTCGCGGGCGGCGACTTCAAGTACGGCGAACAGACCGTCACGAGCGAGTGGCCCGTGCGCTTCGGCTGGGAGGAGAAGCCGGGCGCGGGGCTGCACGGGTACTTCCCGGAAGCCAAGCAGAAGGAGCTGCGCGAGAAGTACAAGCACCCCTACTGGAAGCAGGCGGGAGAGATCGCGAAGAAGGTCGGCGGACATGGCGGCATGGACTTCCTGATGGATCTTCGCTGGGCCTACTGCCTGCAGAACGGCATCCCGCTCGACACGAACGTGTACGACCTCGCATCGTCGTGCTGCATCGGCGAGCTTTCCGAGCGCTCGGTGCGCAACCGCTCCAATTCTATGGACTTCCCCGACTTCACGAAGGGCGCGTGGAAAACCCAGCTTCCTCTCGGCATCGAGACGGTCGATCTCTCGAAGATGGGCGACCTCGGCGTCGATGACGTGAAGAAGGACAAGGCGGCGCTGAACATCTGACATGGCGGATGTGGAACTGCTGGCGCCGGCTGGGGCGTTCGATACGGCGCTGGCCGCGTTCGATGCCGGCGCCGACGCCGTGTATCTCGGCCTGGACGCGTTCTCTGCGCGGGCGCAGGCCGTGAACTTCTCCCCTGCCGAGGCGGCCGATCTCATCGCTGTCGCCCGCGCGAAGGGGCGCAAGGTGTACGTGACGTTCAACACTCTGCTCTCCGACGCCGAGCTTCCGGAGGCGGTCGAAAGGCTGGCGATGCTCGAGGAGCTCGCCCCGGACGCGCTGATAGTTCAGGATCTCGGCGTCGCACGGATCGTGAGGAAATGGTTTCCGTCGCTCGCCCTTCATGCCTCCACGCAGCTGGTCGCGCACAACCTTGAGGGCGTGCTTGCCCTGAAGGAGCTGGGGTTCAGGCGCGTTGTGCTCGCCCGTGAACTGCCTATCGCCGACATACGGTCGATCGCGCGGCGGTGCGGATGCGAGATTGAGGTGTTTGTGCATGGGGCGCTCTGCTACTCGCTGTCAGGGCTATGCCTCTTTTCTGCCATGGAGAAGCGCCGGAGCGGGAACCGCGGACGCTGCGCATACTGCTGCCGCCTCGCCTACACGGATGCGGATGGGCGGCGTGCGCTGCCGTTCTCCATGAAGGATCTGCGGCTCGACGACCGGCTTGACGCACTGTGCGAGGCGGGGGTGGCGTCGCTGAAGATCGAGGGGCGCATGAAGTCCGCGCTCTACGTCGCTTCGGTGGTGAAGCGCTACCGCGAACTGCTTGACGGAGTGCCGCCGCAGACTTCGCGCGAAGACCTTGAGAGCGTGTTCTCACGCGCGACCACGCACCTTTACGCGGACGGGTGGCGGCAGAGCGCCGAAAGCGTGATCGACCCCGTGAACCTCGGCCATCAGGGCACGCCAGTCGGCACGGTCAAGCGGCTCACCAAGGACCGCGACGGGCGCATCTGGCTCCGTTTCCACACGACCCGTGCGCTGGAGAAGCATGATGGACTTCAGTTTGCGTCCGCAGGCCGCGCGCCGGCGGAGGGAGGCCGCCCTCTCGGAATGGGGATAGGCGAAATGCGCTTGGCTATATCCCGCACGCCTGTTTTCACGGTAAAGGCCGGAAGCGACGTGGAGGTGGAGGTTTCGGATCCTGCGCTGGCCGAGGCGCTCTCCGCGATGCTTCAGCAGGAGGGGGGCGGGAGCGCCGCGCAGATCGAGGTGCGCTGCGCGATGTCGAATGCCGTGAAGCGCCGATTCCCCGCACCGTCTTTCCGCGCCGCAGACTATCCAGGCGCGAGTCGGCTTGATGTTGCCGTGCGCATATCTCCGGAGGGAGTGACGGCGCTCGCGGGCGGCGAAACGGAGAGCATCCCGCTGGATGGTGTCCAGAAGGCGAATCATCCCGAGCGCACGGAAGAGGCTGTGCGGAAATGCTTTGCGAAGCTCGGAGGGACAGGCTGGTCGCTCGGTTCGCTCACGGTTGACGATCCCGAAGGCCTGTTTGCTCCGGCATCCGCATTGAACGAGCTGCGCCGCCGCCTTGTCGCCAGACTTGAAGACGCCAAAGCAAGACGCCGCAGGGAAAAGGTGGAGACCGTCGTCGGCGGCCTGGATGAGGTCGGCAGATTGGAGCCGACCTGGTCTGCGCTGAGGCGGGTGGCCAAGATCCGTCTGGACCAGACGCCGCCGCCCGGCGAGTGGGACGAGGTAGTTGTCGCCATCGGGCATGAAGGCGAGCTGCCCTCCAGATTCGGTGCCGAGACGCGGTTGGCGCTACCCGTGTTCACCCGCGAAGAAGGCTACAACCGCCTGCGCGGGCGAGTGAAGACCCTGCTTCGCGCAGGTTACCGCAGGTGGGAGGCGGCGGACCTTGCGGGCGTGAGGATGCTCAAGTCCCTCGGTGTTGACGACCTCACCGCGGACTGGTCGCTATATGCCTTCAACAGCGTTTCGGAGGAGGCGCTTGCGGAGCTTGGCGTGAAGCGCTGCGTGCTCTCGCCGGAGGATGGCATGGCGTCGGAAAGGGTGGGGCATTGCATTCCGGCCGAGCATCTCGTGCAGCAGTCCACTCCGCTTTTCATCAGCGTGACGCGCCCTGCCGCAGCCGACCCATCCCGCCTTGCCGATGCGACAGGCGGCGAGTTCACGGCGTTTCTGCTCGACGGCCTTTGGGTCACCACGCGCCTTTCGCCGCGTACGTTCGCCGCCCCGGAGAACGCCATGCGCCGTGTTGACCTCAGCTGGGATCCGGTTGAGGTTCCGGCGCGGCAGGGAGAGGGATTTTTGGTATAATTCGCTCCGTTTTGGAGGATGACTGCACATGATTGAAACGGACGTTCTTATCGTCGGAGCGGGGCCGGCCGGGCTCGCCACCGCCATAGCGCTGAAGCGCGGGGCGCGGGCGCGCGGAGACGGTGCCGCGGCCTTGCGCGTGATGGTGCTGGACAAAGGGCGGCGCGTGGGTTCCCATGTGCTTTCTGGCGCGATCATCGACCCATCCGGGTTCAAGGGCCTGCTGACGGAAGAGGAGATCGCAAAGTTGCCCGTAGAGGCGCATGTAGTGAAGGAGAGCTTCCGCACGCTGCTGTGCCGTGGATGGTCCGTGAGGGTGCCGTGGGTGCCGCCTATGATGAGTTCGATGGGATATCCCGTCGCGTCGCTCACGAAGGTTGTGCAGTATCTCGGCGGCATCGCCGAGAAGGAAGGCGTGGAGATATACACCGGCTACGCCGTGACCGAGCTGATCGAGAGGGATGGCGTGGTGGTCGGCGCGCGCACGGGCGAGAAGGGGCTGGACAAGACCGGCGCAAAGAAGCCGAACTACCTCGCGGGTGAGGAGGTGCGCGCGAAGACCGTTGTGCTCGCCGAGGGCGGCTGCGGCATTCTCACGGAACGGCTGATCGCCGCGCGGGGGATGCAGGGGCGTCGCCCGCAGACTTACGCCCTTGCCATCAAGGAGCTCATCGAAGTGCCTGCTGGCACACAGAAGGCGGGCGAGGTGATGCACACGTTCGGCTGGCCGAGCGACTTCATGACCTACGGCGGCGGGTTCGTGTACCACGTGTCAGAGACGCAGGTGATGGTGGGATACGCCTACGCCCTCGACTACACGCGGCCGGAGATCGACCCGTTCGACCTGTTCCGCCAATTCAAGAGCGCGGATGCGGTCAAGCGCCATTTCGCGGGCGGCAAAACGGTCGCATACGGCGCTAAGGTGATCCCGGAGGGCGGGTTCTACTCCGTTCCGCAGGTGCAGGCGCTTGGCGTCCTGATAGTCGGCGACGGCGCGGGGCTCCTCGATTCGCTGCGCATAAAGGGTGTCCACATAGCAATCCAGAGCGGGATGGCCGCAGCCGAGAGCATACTCACCGGCAGGGACTACACGTCACTTCTCAAGGCCACGCCTGGATGGCGCGAGATGAAGCGCGTGCGCAACGTGCGCGCCAGCTTCCACTATGGTCTGCCTTTCGGCGTGGCGGCGGCGGGGCTCGCATGGCTCACCCGCGGAATGTTGCCATGCTTCCGTGTTCCCGGCCTTGAGGAGGGGGATGCGGCGGCGATGAGCGACGGGTTCAGGCCGCCTGCGCCGGTTGCGTTCGAGGCGGGGCCGGCGATGCCAGATCGCCTTACGGACGTGTTCATGAGCGGCACCATGCACGAGGAGGATCAGCCGTGCCACCTGAAGATACGCGACGGCGCCCGCTGCGAAGAATGCCGCAGACGCTTCGGTGCGCCATGTACGCGGTTCTGTCCGGCGGAGGTGTACCGGCTCGAAGATGGCCGGCTCGAGATCGACTTCTCTAACTGCCTGCACTGCAAGACGTGCCGGATAAAGTGTCCGATGGGGAACATCGACTGGACGTTCCCTCAAGGCGGCGACGGGCCGCGCTATACGCGGATGTGAAACAATCCTGATGGAAAGGACGAAAGACGATGAAGGCATCAGAACTGGCGGAGAGACTTGGCGGCACGCTCGAAGGCGAGGACGTTGACCTCGTCGCTTGCGGAGGGCTGGAGGAGGCGCGCGCCGGAGACCTGAGCTTCTGCAAGGACCCAAAGCACGTTCAGCTCGTGCAGGCGACGAAGGCAAGCGCGGTTCTTCTGCCGCCTGACTGGGACCGGGGCGCGCCATGCGCCATCATCCGCGTGGCCGACCCGAACCACGCATGCATGGCGGCGGCCAGGATATTCGCGCCGCCGGAGCCGGCGCGCGCGCCGGGCGTGCATCCCACCGCAATCGTCGATCCATCCGTGAAGGTTGGCGAGGGCGTCCACATCGGGCCGTACACTGTGGTCGAGAAGGGTACGGTGCTGGGCGACGGCGCAGTGATCGAGGCTCAGGTTTGGATTGGCGAGGGATGCACCATCGGCGCGCGCACCCACATCTATCCGCAGGTCACCCTGCGCGAGGGGACGAAGGTCGGGGCCGACTGCATCTTCCACTGCGGCGTGAGGCTTGGCGGCGACGGCTACGGCTTCAACAACGGGCGACGCGAGGACGGCAGCGTGTACATCGAGAAGATACCGCAGCTCGGCATCGTGGAGATCGGCGACGGCGTGGAGATCGGCTCTAACACCACTATCGACCGCGCCCGCATCGGTCGCACCTACATCGGCCCGATGACCAAGATCGACAACCTCGTGCAGATCGGCCACAACGTGAAGGTGAAGGGCTACTCCGGGCTGATCGCGCAGAGCGGCGTGGCGGGTTCGACAGAGATCGGCTACGGCTGCCTCATCTGGGCGCAGGCCGGAATCTCCGGCCACATCAAGATCGCGGACGGCGTGCAGGTGGGGCCGCAGGCGGGCGTGCCGCAGTCGCTCGACGGCAGCCTCAAGTATGTGATAGGCGCGCCGGCGATGAGCATGAAGGATCTTGCCGCCATCACGCTCGCGCCGAAGATGGTCGCCAAGCTCAAGGCCGAGATCAAGGCGCTCAAGGCGGAGATAGAAAAGCTAAATGGAAAAGGCGCTTAGTTGACCAACCTCGACTGTGGTAAAATACGCGTCCAAACCAAGGATATACAAGATGAGATTCAGCAGCACACGTTCAAACGCCGATGTCGATTCGCTCTACACCGTCCTGCGGGGGCTCGCCCCGGACGGAGGGCTCTACGTGCCGAAGTCGGTGAACCGCCTCGACGCGGCTTCCATTCAGGGCATCGGCAGCCTTGCGGACGCCGAACGCCTCGCGCTCGGCGCGGTCTTCGACGATATCCCGGAGGACGTGAGGGAGGCTGCGATAGCCAACCTCCTTTCCAAGTTTCCTGCGGGGAATCCGGTTCCGCTCGTTCAGGCGGACGGATTTCACGTGCTTGAGCTGTTTCACGGGCCTACCGGCGCGTTCAAGGATGTTGCGCTCTCCGTGCTGCCCGTGCTGATGGCTGCTGCTGCGAAAAAGCTGGCCGGAGGCCGCAAGGTGCTGATCCTCACGGCGACATCCGGCGACACCGGCTCTGCTGCGATGGCCGGGTTCGCCGGCGTGCCAGGCGTTGAGATAGCGGTGCTGTTCCCGAACGTGGGCACCTCGCGCGTACAGCGGCTCCAGATGACCACGCCTACGGCGGCGAACGTCCACGCCATAGCCATCCGTGGGAACTTCGACGATGCGCAGGCGGCGGTGAAGCGGCTTTTCGCGGACGAGGCGTTCCGCGCCGAGGCCGAGCGGGCGGGAACGCTCCTCTCCTCCGCGAACTCCATAAACACGGGTCGGCTTGTGCCGCAGATAGGCTACTATCTGCTAGCGGCGGCGCAGCTGAAGGGCGAGTTCGACGTGGTGGTGCCTTCCGGCAACTTCGGCAACATCCTCGCCGCCTACTACGCCAGGATGCTGGGAGCGCCGGTGAGGCGTTTCGTCTGCGCCTCCAACGTCAACGACGTACTCGCGCGCTTTGTGGCGACTGGCGTGTACGACCCCGGCGACAGGTTCACGGTCACCAACTCTCCTTCGATGGATATCCGCAGGTCGTCCAACGTGGAGCGTCTGCTTTGGATTCTCAACGATGGCGACGGCGAAGAGGTGGCTCGCCTCATGAAGGACTTCGCCGAAAAAGGCCGCTACGAGCTGAACGCCACCGCGAAGGCGAAGCTCATGGAGGACTTCACCGGCGGCGTGGCCACGCCCGAGGAGACGGAGGCCGAGATGCGCAGGATGCGCGAGGCGTGCGGATATGTGCTCGACCCCCACACCGCCGTGGCTACGGCGGTCGCGCGCAGGCTTGGGCTTCCCGCCGGCGGCGTTCCGTGCGTGGTCGCG
>CAMPAA010000045.1 GCA_946631345.1 uncultured Verrucomicrobiota bacterium | reverse complement strand
CCCATCCGCAAGCTCGTGTTCTCTTGGAAATGGATAACCCTGCCGTACTGGGTGTCAGTCCATTTCGTGCGGCACAAGTTCGGCATCGAGCACTTCGTGTCCACCCAGCGCACTGACCGCACCGGCACCGACCGCACAGGCGCGCGGCAGGATGCTCCGGTAGAGCACGAATGTTTCGCCAACGCGCAGGCCGTGATGTTCATGTCGCGCCGGCGGCTGTGCTCGCAGGCGTCGCCTGAGACGCGTGCGGCGTGGAGGCTCGTTGTGGACGAGATCGGGAAGACGGAGCCGGAGGTCGCGTCCGCCTGCGTGCCGGAGTGCGTGTATCGCGGGTTCTGCCCCGAGTTCAAGTCATGCGGATTCGTAGATACGCCTGCCTTCGAGGAGGCGGTGAGGAAATACCGCGCCACATGAATGCCATGAAAAGACGTGAATTCATAGGACTGTCGTCATGCGCCGCGCTTGCGGGTGCATGCGGGTGCGCATCGTTCGCCGGGAAAAACGCTCGGATGGAGGTGAAGGGGATCCGTATCGGCGTTCAGATGTGGAGCGTGAACGACCTGTGGAAGAAGAACCCGGCGGACGCCTTGCGGAGGCTCAAGGCTATGGGCTACGACGGAGTGCAGTCGTTCGGGTTCCTGGCGATGGACCATGACGAGCTTGAGCGGATGCTTGGCGACAATGGGCTGGAAATCGTCGACATGCCGTTCTACATGAAGACGGTGGCGCCTGACTCGTTCAGCAGGTTCCTGGAGTTCTGCCAGCGCTTCAGGATCGGATTCGTTTTCGAGCCGTGGGCGGACTATCCGACGGCGGCCGAATGGCGCAGGCATGCGGACGAGCTGATGGCGGTGGCGGAGAGGTTCAGGCCATATGGCATCCGCGTGGGCTACCACAACCACCAGCATGAGCTTCGCCGCCACTACGAGGGAGTGACCCCGCTTGAGTTCATCGCGGAGTCAGGCTTGGCCATGGAGCTGGATGTGGGGCACGTAAAACTGGCTGGGGATTCGCCGGTGCACTGGCTGGAGCGGCTGAAGGGACGAGTGCCGTCTATCCACGCCAAGCCGGGCGGAGGGTGTTCGGTTGGCGGCTCCGGCGACGCCAACGACTGGAACGCAATCTTCGCCGCCGCATCGGCCGCCGGCACGAAGTGGGCGATAGTCGAGTGCGAGACGCGCCGCAACACCTACGCCGACGTCGAGGCCAGCGCACGCTTCCTGCGGCATATGGCATAACTGAATCGCAAACGAAAGGAATAAATACACAATGGTTTCTGATCAAATCAAGATGGGCAAGGAACGGGCACCCCACAGGTCGCTGCTGTTCGCAACGGGCATCAAGCGTTCAGACCTGCGAAAGCCGTTCATCGGCATCTGCAACTCCTATGAGAGCTTCGTGCCTGGACACTGCCACCTGAACAAGGTAGGCGAGTTCCTGAAGAAGTGCATCATCGAAGCGGGCGGCGTCCCGATGGAGTTCAACACCATCGCCGTGTGCGACGGCATCGCCATGGCGCATCAGGGGATGAAGTACTCCCTTCCGAGCCGCGAGCTTATCGCCGACAGCGTGGAGAGCATAGCGCGCGCCCACTGCTTCGACGCGATGATCTGCGTGCCGAACTGCGACAAGATCGTTCCCGGCATGCTGCTTGGCGCGCTGAGGGTCAACATCCCCACCATCTTCGCCTCCGGCGGTCCGATGGCGGCCGGCCGTCACCCGATCACGGGCGGCGACTCCGACCTCAACGCGGTGTTCGAGGGCGTAGGCGCGGAGAACGCAGGGAAGATCTCGGCTAAGGACCTGGAGCGGATCGAGGAGACGTCATGCCCAGGATGTGGTTCGTGCTCCGGCATGTTCACGGCGAACTCCATGAACTGCCTGTACGAGGCGCTCGGCATCGCGCTCCCCGGCAACGGCACCATCCTCGCGGTCGATCCGAGGCGCAGGGATCTCTACCGTGCGGCGGCGAAGCGCATCGTGCAGATGGCGAAGAAGGATGGCCCGAAGCCGCGCGACCTCGTGACGGCGAAATCGCTCGACAACGCTCTCACGCTCGACATGGCTATGGGCGGCTCCACCAACACCGTGCTCCATACGCTCGCCATCGCGCGCGAGGCTGGCGTGGACTTCTCCCTCAGGCGGATGAACGAGCTGTCGGCACGCACGCCGTACATATGCAAGCTCGCTCCGAGCGGGCACTACCACGTTTCCGATCTCGACCGCGCAGGCGGCATCATGGCGATCCTCAAGCGCCTCCCGCAGAAGCTTCTGCATCTCGACTGCCCAACGGTGAGCGGCAAGACGCTCGGTGCGCAGGTGCGGGCGGCGAAGATATTGGACGACGACGTGATACGCACCCTGTCCAACGCATATTCTAAAGACGGCGGGCTGGCGGTGCTGTGGGGCAACCTCGCCACGCATGGTGCGGTCGTGAAAAAGGGCGGTGTTGCGCCGTCGATGATGAAGTTCACCGGCAAGGCCATCTGCTTCGATTCCCAGGAGGAGGCGTGCGCCGGCATTCTCGGCGGCAAGGTCAAGCCGGGGCATGTGGTGGTCATCCGCTATGAAGGGCCCAAGGGCGGCCCGGGAATGCAGGAGATGCTTGCACCCACAAGCTACATCATCGGCGCGGGGCTCGGCGAATCTGTCGCCCTCATAACCGACGGGCGCTTCTCCGGCGCGACGCACGGCGCGTGCGTGGGACACGTTTCGCCGGAGGCGGCGGAAGGCGGGCTGATCGGGCTGCTTAAGAACGGCGATGAGATAACCATCGACATCCCTGCGCGGGCGATACACGCAAAGCTGTCGAAGGCCGAGATCTCCGCGCGTGCCAAAAAGGCCAGAAAATGGTCTCCGCGCATCAAGGGAGGCTGGCTTGAGCGCTACGCGCGCTTCGTAGGCAACGCCGCGACCGGAGCATCACTCAAGGCCTGACGCCGTGCGGTGATTGCGGAAAGGATGGTGGCATCATGACGCGACTGGCAGGATTCGTGGCGGCGACCCTTACGGCGTTCGCTCTCTGGGGCGGGGACGCCAAAGGCGCAAAGGAGGTGCGCTGCGAGGGCGAGTACCCCTGGCATCTTCAGGGCGTTGCCACCGACGGCACGAACATCTTCTGGACGTTCACGACCGTGCTTGTGAAGACCGACCTCGGCGGTAAGGTTCTGTGCAAGGACGAAATACCGCGCAAGTGCGGCCACATGGGCGATCTCTGCTGCAAGGGCGGCAAGGTGTTCGTGGGGATGAACCTTGGCGTTGAGAAGGGCTGCCGCGTGGGTGACGAGGTTTGGGAGTACGACGGCGCGACCCTGAAGCTGCTCAAGAAGCATCCCACGCCAGAGGCGGTGTGGTGCAACAATGGCATTGAGTTCTTCGACGGATGCTTCTGGGTGATAACATCGGCTCCGCGCTACTGCCGCTACAACATGGTGTTCCGCTACACGCCGGACTTCAGGTTCATCCGCTGCCAGATGATCGACAGCGGGTGGACAAACCTCGGCGTGCAGACCATATGCCTCTACGGCGACAAGATGCTCTTCGGATGCTACGGCGAATCGAAAGATCCTGTCCAGCCCCATCCGTCATGCACGCTTGTCGTGGACGGGAAGGCGCTCGCCAACATGAACGTGCGCCGCAGCAGCGAGCACCCCGCCATCGTGCCTTGCGAAAAGCGCGTGGAGAAGAACACGGCTGAGGGAATGCTGGTTCTCGACGGCCGTCTGATGGTGGCGCACGGCATCCGCCTTTCGCCGCCGGCGGAGCGGCAGCACCAGCGGTGGTCAGCGAGGCTTGTCCCGCTGGAGCTGTGACGGACGGCGATGTGATTTTGCAGATACTCATCAACAAGGAGGTTTTGATATGGATTTTCTGAGTGTAGGATGGATATGGATGTATGTAGGCGCGGGTCTCATGCTCGCGGAGATACTTACGCCCGGGTTCGTGATGTTCTTCTTTGGGCTGTCGGCTGCGACCGTCGGAGCGCTTGTGCTGCTGCTGCCGGAGGCGTTCCATCTGTCGTTCATGTGGCAACTGGCGCTCTTCTCGCTGTTCTCGCTCGTGTACATCGTGACCTTGCGCAGATACGTGAAGGACATCTTCATCGGCGACAACGGCAAGAGCAGAACGTTCGCCGATGAATTCTCAGGTCGCGCCGGCGAGGTGACGCAGGCGATCGCTCCGGGGGTCCCGGGGCGTGTCACGGTCGGCGACTCCGAATGGGACGCCGTCTCAGCGGTCCCTCTCGCTGCAGGGACGAAGATAAAGGTGCTTTCGCGCCACAACCTCACGCTTACTGTCGAAGCTGTGTGACGGCCATGCGCACGCTTATCGCAGGGGGTACAATTGTCGATGGCACAGGCCGTCCCGGAATTTGCGGCGACCTCATGATCGACGGCGACCGCATCGCTGATGTGGTTCAAGGCGGGCTTCCTCCTTCCGCAAGAGACGGGTTCGACTGTGTCGTGGACGCGGCAGGGCGCATGGTGACGCCGGGCTTCATCGACGCCCACAGCCACAGCGACGCGTATCTTGTGATCGAGCCTGACGCCCCAAGCAAGCTGAGCCAAGGTGTCACGACCGAGATCAACGGTCAGTGCGGCGGCAGCATCGCGCCGCGCTACGGCGAGGCGCGCCTTTCCGGCGACTGGGCGAGCCTTCTCGGAGACCGCCTTTCCTGGCGTTCGCTGGCCGAGTACCGCGAAGTGCTGTCGGCGGCGAAGCCGTCGATAAACACGGTGCAGTTCATCGGCCACAACACCTTGCGCTCGTCCGTCGTCGGCTACGCAGGCCGGCGCGCCACGCCCGAGGAGCAGGCGGAGATGGAGCGGCTTCTTGCACGCGAGCTCGATGACGGAGGATGGGGCCTTACGACAGGGCTCATATACCAGCCGGGAAAGTATTCTACCCCGGAAGAGGTCGTCGCGCTCGCAAAGGTCGCGGCGGCGCATGGCGGCTACTACGCCACACACATGCGCAGCGAGGGAGACCGCATACTCGAGGCAATCGACGAGGTGATTTCGCTCGTTGAGGCAACAGGCATCCGCGCCGAGATATCCCACCTGAAGACGAGCGGCCGCCGCAACTGGGGCAAGATAGACCAGGTTCTCGAACGGATGCAGGCGGCGGTGGACTCCGGGCTGCTGCTCGGGAGCGACCGCTATCCGTTCTGCGCGGCCGGCACAGACCTTGACGTAGTGTTTCCTGACTGGGCGGGAGAGGGGGGAGCGCCGGCGGAGATGGAACGGCTTGAATCGGCGGAGCACCGCGCCAGGATCGTCGCGGATATCGACGCGTCCGACCGCGACTGGTCCACAGTTATGATTGGCGGCGTGTGGCATGAGGACAACCGGCATTGCTCCGGCCGCACTGTCGCTGAACTGCTCGACTCCCGCCATGCTACGCCAGGGGAGCTCGTATGCTCAATACTGGAGAAGGATCTCTGCCGCACGGGCGCGTTCTTCTTCGGGATGAGCGAGGAGAACCTTGCCAAGATATACGCAATGCCGTGGATTGTGCCAGGCAGCGATGCGTCGCTGCGCGCTCCGTGGGGGCCGCTCGGAGCCGACCATCCGCACCCGCGCGCCTATGGCACCATGCCGGAGTTCTACCGCATGGTTGCTGGCGGCGCTTCCGAAGGGAATGCTCAGCGCAAGGCGGATGCCATAGCCCGCATGACATCCGTGCCTGCGAAGCGTTTTGGGATAAGAGGGCGCGGAGTGTTGGAGAAGGGGGCGTTTGCCGATGTCGCCGTATGGCGGGAGGATGCGTTCCGGAACACCGCCACCTACGCGCGGAGCCATTCGTTCTGCACGGGGATGGAAAAGGTGTTCGTGAACGGCGCACTCTCCTATGACGGGGGCCGCTTCACCCACGCCGGCTCGGGGCGGTTCCTTGAGCGCTGACGGCTCCAACGTGAGAATCGGCTGTGTGGATGCCCCCATCGGCTGGATTTTTGGTATAATTCGCGGCAACATTGACTTGAAGGGATTGCAATGGGGATATTCGAGTTTCTGATGCTTTTCTGCTTCTGCTTTTCGTGGCCGTTCGCCATCCTGAAATCGTACAGGTCGCGTTCCACGAAGGGCAAGAGCCTGCTTTTCATGCTGCTGATCATCGCAGGATATGCGTTCGGCATAATCCACAAGGTGCTCAACAACTTCAACTGGGTTACATGGGCCTATGCCGCAGGCATGGCACTCGTCACCATCGATCTCGCCCTGTACTGGCGCAACTGGCGGATCGAGCGTTCCTCCGCGCCGACAGAAAAGGATACCATGAAATGAACAGACGCAACTTCATCAAGCTCGCGGCGGGTTCCGCCGCCGCTGGCGCGGCAGGATGCGCAACCAAGCCATCCATCACCCCGTGGGCCGGGACGGACAAGATCAAGGCTGTTCTTCTCCACCTCGGGCACAACATGTGGTGCGAATGGCTGCCTGACGATGTGATGAAGACCGCCGAGATCGGCGAAAGGTACCGCCCGAACCTCACGCTCCGCAGCAAGGATGAGCTTTGGCGGCGCGTCACGAAACGCATGGCCGAGCGCAAGCTCAACATGTTGGTGATCGACATCGGCGAGGGGCTCGCCTACCCCAGCCACCCGGAACTGGCCATCAACGGCAGCTGGTCGCCCGACAAGCTGCGCGACGAGATCATCCGCCTGCGCGGCATGGGTATCGAGGCTATCCCAAAGCTGAACTTCTCGGCTACGCACGACGGATGGCTCAAGCACTACCACAGAATGCTCACGCTGCCCAAATACTACGAGGTCGTGAAGGACGTGATACGGGACGTCGCCGAAATCTTCCAGACCCCGCGCTTCTTCCATCTCGGATACGACGAGGAGACGACCGGATTCGCGGCAAACCGCAACTACTTCGTGATGCGCGCGGGCGAGATGTGGTGGCACGACTTCCTATACACGATCAAGTGCACTGAGGACTGCGGGTGCCGTCCGTGGGTGTGGAGCGACTATGGCTGGGACCATCCGGACTATTTCAAGCGCTGCCCGAAGAGCGTTGTGCAGAGCGACTGGTACTACGACGAGTGCCTTGGCGGTTTCGACCTTGCGAAGGACAATACGCCGCACCGCAAGCGGCTGAAGGAGTTCTGGGATCTCGAAGCCGCCGGCTTCGACCAGATTCCGTGCGGCACGAACTGGGTGGGCTGGGCGCGCAAGAAGGCCAATGTCGGAGCGGACGACGTGATAGGCAAGCTCGTAAAGCTTGGCCGGGAAGTGATCTCCGACAAGCACCTGCTCGGTTTCATGATGGCCCCGTGGGCATCCTGCGACAACGAGGCGAACACGCAGACGAACCTGCGCGGCGTCGATCTCTTCGCCGATGCACTTGAGGGGAAGATCGCTCCGCAGAACAAGCTGTAATTGCGGATCAAACCACGTGAAACGGTGATGTGACACATCGGCATGGTTGGCATCCTCCATATACTGATGCTTGGCGGGCTGGTCTTTCTGCCGCCGAAAGACAATCCCGACCTCGCTCTCACATGCGCTCTGCCAGCGAACGCCAAGGCGGAGCCGGTGGAAATGCCCCATGCCACAGCTTTCCTGAAGAGCAGCGACGCGGGCCAGCAGCTTGAGGACCGCTTCGACGTCTTTGATCTTTGGCGCGCGGACGCCATTCGCGGACGCTGGAGGGATCAGGACGGCAGCCGCTTCGCGATATGCCGGATTCCGCGAAAACTGCCCGGAGACTCCGGCGGCACGCGCACGCGGAGGGATTTTGCCGAACGCTACTCCAAGGCAACGCTTGGACCAAAGGAGCTTGATGCGCTTGATATGGCTGTCGAGCTGCTGGTTCCAGGCGATGTGACCTTGACGGAGCGCTTCGCTCCCCGCCGCGCACAGCGGCAGAATCTCGTCGCTCTGTGGCAGTATGGCACGACCAACGAAAACGCCGCCGTATTCGCATTCCGTCCGCGCATAGAGAGGCGTCTGCCTGCCGATTGGTACCTCGTAACGCTCGTGTCGGACGATCCTGAGGCGTGGGACAAGCTTGACCGCTGGCTTGACGATGTTCAAGGTGCGGCAGATGCCGGAAAGGGCGAGGAGCCAAAGAAGGGCACACCCAAGAAAAAGGTGAAGGCGGCCGATGAGGAGGTCGCGCTTCTTGCCGAAAGCTACCGACGCAACGTGGTCAACTACGATGACTGGCATTTCGCCTCCGCCTCCAACCTTGTTGTGGTGGACAACATGACCGAGACCGACAGGCGCCCGTTCATCGCCGCCATGACTAACATCCTGCCGAGGATGCAGGCGGCTTACCGCGTTGCCCTGCCTTCGCCCCTTATCGACGACACCCACATCGCCGCAGTGCGCATCTTTGCTTCGCGCGAGGAATATCTTGCCTACGTGGGGGTGGAGATGAAGTGGTCTGCCGCCCTGTGGAACCCGCAGCACCGCGAGCTTGTGCTCTTCTATCCGCCCGGCGGCTCCGAAACGTTGCTGCGTACCGTGTGGCACGAGGCGCTGCATCAGCACCTTGACTACGCCTGCTCGATGATCCAGACTCCGCCATGGTTCAACGAAGGCCATGCGGAGCTTTTCGAGCGCACGCATTTCGATATGGATGGACGGATCGCGTTCGATCTGGATCCAGACGCAGTCGCGGCCATAAAGGAGAACACCTCAGCCCTTGCCGAATACCTGCCTACGCTGTTTGACATGGACTACAGCGATTTCTACGCCGGCACCGGCGAGGATAGGCAGCTGAAGTACCAGCTTGCCTGGTCGCTGGCGTATTTCCTGCAGGTCGGTGCGCCAAAGGTGAGGTTCCAGCCGTTCAAGAACCTGCGCACCGACATGATGCGCGAAGTCGTGCGGACGGGTAGGCGCGACGATGCCTCGCGCATCGTGATGACCGAGCTGGTGCGCAAGGATCTGATATACGAATGGCGGGCGTTCTGGCGCAAGCTTTAGGGGCAGACAAAAAAAAATGGAGCGGGCGATGGGAATCGAACCCACGTAAGAAGCTTGGGAAGCTCCTATTCTGCCATTGAATTACGCCCGCTTCTCTGCCTCAGCAGAAAAAACGCCGCGTATTTTACCGCATCACGCCGCGAATTTCAAGAGGGGACAGAAAAAACTTTTGCACTGTGAGAAAAACAATGACAAACACATTCCACAAAGGAAAGCCGTATGCGGGAAATCCGTTGGAAGGCTGTGGGGGGATTGGGTGGATTAGAATTTGAGCAGATGCTTGCGGAGCGCGATGCCGGCCCCTTCGATAGTTTATGCCGTTGCAAGGAGTACTTTCATCGCGCTTCAATAGTTCCTTGGCGCCTATGATTTGGTGAGGTGTCGTTCAAGTGCGTAGGCGACGGCTTCCGTGCGATTGGCGACGTTGAGTTTGCGGAAGATGGTGAGCAGATGGAACTTGACGCCGGCCTTCGAAAGTCCGAATTCACGGGCGATGTCGTCGTTGGTGAGGCCACGCGTGAGGGACTGGAGGATTTCAAGCTGGCGCGGTGTCAGCGAGGGCATGTCGGCCTCCTCCTTGAGCGTCTGTTCGATTTCCGGCGAGGCGACGCGCATTCCGGCGGCAACGTTTCGGATGGCGGAGAGCAGTTCTTCCTTTGGGAGTGATTTTGTGATGGCGCCAGTCGCGCCATTCCTGAATGCACGCGAAAGCTCGGACGATGTGCCGTAGGAGGTCAGCAGGAGAATGTGTGTTTCCGGCAGGGCCTGCTTGATGGCGGCGGTCGCGTCCGCGCCGTTCATGTTGGGCATCATCAGATCCATCAGGATGACGTCGGGGTAAAGTTCCTGCGCCTTTTGAATTGCGGATTGGCCGTCGTCCGCTTCGCCAACGACGGCCATGTCCTTCTGGAACTTGAGGATGGCGGCGAGTCCGTCGCGTACAATGGCGTGATCATCTACGATGAGTATCTTGAGCTTGGCTGGCATGGGAGAGAGAGTTTAGAGTTTGGAGTTTAAAGTTTAGAGTTACACTTTACACTTTAAACATCGGGTGAGAGGTGGGAGAAGGTGGCGGTTGCACCTTGGCTTGGTTTGCTTGTGATTTCAAATGTTCCGCCGAGACGGCGGGCGCGTTCTGAAACGCCCTGAAGTCCGAAATGCCCTTCGGAGAGCCCAGGGCGCGTGGTGGGATCGAAGCCAACGCCATTGTCGGAGACGGAAAAGGATAGTCCATCGCTTTCCAGTTGGCCGGAGATCCCGATGAGGGAGGCTTTGCCGTGGCGGATTGCGTTTATGACAAGCTCCCGGATGATGCATAATACGGCATGGATGGTATTGTCGGATAGCTTGCGGCAGGGCACGTCCATATCCACGTGAACATCCGTCGTTCCGATATGAGGGGCAATGGTCCTGCGGATGGCTTCCGCGAGAGTCTTTTCCTCGAACGCGCCACTTCGGAGATCCCAGAGGCAGTTGCGCAGATTCTCGCGGCAACTCTGCATCTTTCTTCGGGCCATTTCCAGATATGGCATCACCGAGTTGGGGTCTTCTTCCGCCGCCATCTGCGTGGCGTCGATCTGCAGGGCGATGCCAGTGAGGTTCTGCGCAAGCGTGTCGTGCAGCTCCACCGCGAGCCGAGTCCGCTCCTCGACCTTCAGGTCGGCCCCGGCGTGGGCGACCTGTTCCTTCATCAAGGCGCGGCTGCGTCTCTCGACGAGCCGGTTCAACATGCGGTTCCAGATGAAGATGCCGCCAAGTATGACAAGCAGCGCGCCAATGACGACGGAAAGACATAGCGGTGTCCACCACGGCGGACGGGACAGTATCGTAAGGTCACTTGGGGTACGCATGATGAGCGTCATGCCCGTGATGCGCGGGAACGGCGCGTCCGAACGCCAATTCTCGGTCTCCATGAGGCAGATGCCGGATAGCTCTACGGTGCATCCAGGGGCGACGTCTCTGAAGACATCTGGGCACATGTCGGTGTTCACGGGAATGATGACGTTGCCGCAGTCGAGAAGGGCATGCGCCTTGGGGCGGTTCGGTTCCGGGATGTCCCTGAGCTGGCCTTTGAGCTTCAGCGTATGGCCGAAGTAGCGGGGACGGAACTGTTGCCGTCCGCTGGCATCCATGAGCAGGGCCGACGCCGTGCAGGGCTGTGGTGGATCTTCTGGCGGCAATGCGGGATCTTCCCGCCGCCAGATCGCTTCGCTGATGTTGATGCGGAACAGGTCGGTCTCCGGGAATCCGACAACACGAACCGTCTCACCGTATGCGGGCGGGGAATGCCGTCGCGCAAGAGTGATGCGGAGAAAGCGTCCGTCCGCAGTCTTCAGGATGAACCGGTTGCCGTTCCATACGGCGATTACGCGCCCCACGATTACGCGCCGTCCCATGTTCGCCACGGCGGCGGGGTTGATGCGGTGGATGTCCTCGAGCATCGGCGCGTCGAACGGATCGCTTGGAGCGGGACGCATCACGCGAATGGCGTTCAGTCCCGTAAGTTCCAGCCGTGGGCCGAGGAATCCACGCGCACCAGAGGTAAAGAGGCAGATGCCATTGATGTTCACCTTGGCACCGATGAGTGCCTGAAGCGAGGCTTCGGACACGTTCGGATCGGGGAAGGCGGCCGGCAGAATCTCTGAGCCGTGTTTGAGCAGTAGATAGTTGTAGCGATGGTCGATCTCATCCCGGAACGCATCGGCGATCGTACCGGATGTTTCCACGAGGCGATGGTTGTAGTCCCCATGAAGAAGTTCGCTTAATGAGAGAACTTCAGGCTTGGGCACGGCGGCGTGGCCGATGCGGACGAGATTGGTGTAGTCGGCATGCGGCTGTGAGAACGTGTCAAAGGAAGTCGTTCCAGTTGCACGAATGATGTCGCCGGTTGTCGGGACGGGACGTCCGCGTACCGAAAACAACGTGACTGCTCCCGTCCCGTCCTGGACTGTGACATTGGGGTTGAATCCCGGTGCCGGCATTTTGGTAACGAAAGAGACGGTGCCCTCAATGACGAAGGGGATTCCGGACGCAAACTCGTCGTCTGAAAGCGCATTTACCTCCGCCGCCGTGCGAAGCAGCGGCGCGTGGGCTTCGGCGGCGGGCAGAAGCAGACAGAGCAGGATTGTCAGGAGTGCTTTCAAGATGTGGGTATTCTACCATATTTCGCACCCGCAGGGAGACTAACCGTTTGGTTAGTAGGCGGCGAGACCGCAATTTGATACCATACGCGGCGTTAAGGGACATTCCATCTTGTGAGGAACCTATGAGAAAACTACTAATGATAATTGGAATAGCAACCGCATCCGCTTCGGCGGGTGCGCTCGACAACACGGTACACAACAGCTTTTGGGATACGCGCAACTACGTCAACCCCACACCATCGATTGCCCAGTCGGTGAGTTCGGCAACGGCATCGTTCGATCTTTCGGGGCGTTCGTGGCGCGTGGCCGAACAGTTGCGAAAGGAATTCAAGAGCAAGCGGTTTGCTGCGTTTTCGCTCACAATCCGTTAATCTTTCAAGAAAGGAACTGAAAAATGAATCGCATTAAAGCAAGAATTGTTGGTGTTGCCGCCCTGTCGGCTGTCTGTGCGCTGGCCGTGCCGCGCGTGGACGAAAACTCCGTCACGATGGAGCAGTCGGACAATCCCAACCGTACCGTGACGATCTCCTATGTGCTGACGGGCGAACCGGGCATTGTGACGTTTGACATCGAAACGAACGTGACGGGCACGGCGGAATGGGTGTCCATCGGCGGCCAGAACATCCAGACCGTCGCAGGGGCGGGGAACAAGCTGATCGGCACTCTGAATCAGCGCCTGTCGTTCACGTGGCAGCCGTACATGGACTGGCCGGGGCGGACGATTCCAGCCGCCAACATTCGCGCTGTCGTCACGGCATGGGCGACAAACGCGCCGCCGGACTACATGGCGGTCGATCTCGATTCCACTACAAACGTCTCGTTCTACACCTCAGCAGACTTCCTTCCCGGCTCAATCACGAGCAAGGTCTGGCGTACGCGCAAACTGCTGATGCGCAAGATTCCCGCCGCGAATGTCGTCTGGCGCATGGGGCAGCCCGCCGAGGAGCATCCGAACGTTTATAACGTGATGGCCGAGACCGCACAGGTCATGCTGACGGAAGATTATTATGCGGGGGTGTTCAAGTTCACCGCATGGCAGTACTGGAAGATTCAAGGAGCGGTTGATGGATATGGGCGGACCATCGGTTCGCTGAACGCATGGGGCGAGCCGAACGATGAGGCTCCGGCTTGCGCAATGTCCTGGAATGCCCTGCGCAACAATGCCTACAACAATTTCACATATGCATGGCCGAGGGACGGGCATGCCGTCACTCCCAGCAGCGTGTTGGGGAAGATTCGCGCGAAGACCGGCATCGAATTCGACTTGCCCACAGAGGCACAATGGGAGTACGCCATGCGCGCCGGCGAGGGCGACGCTTGCTATCTGGGCGGACTCTGCAACGACATCAACACTTCATTGATCGCATGGCACAAGGGTAATACCACCAAGACCATCAACGGCGAAAACGTCACATGCTTCAGCCATCAGTGTGGACTTAAGTTGCCGAACAACTGGGGACTATATGACATGGTCGGCAATGGGCGCGAATGGTGCCTTGACTACTACAGTTCAGCGCTGACGGGCGGAATGATTACTCCCGGCGGAGTTGTCATAGACCCGAAGGGACGCTCGGTTGATGAAGCGACGGCCGCAAATGACTATAGGCGGGTCATACGCACGATGGATACATCAAAGCCTTGGGCGGAGCTTGTCGGCATCGTGCGCAATGCAGCGGCACAGAACGTTGTTGATGTCGTTTTCACCTGTCGCCTGTTCAGCCCAGCCGTGATTTCGTTCAAGCCCGCAGAATAATCAGCAAGAGGCTTTCTCATGAAGAGTGTGTTTCCTGTATTGCCCGCCGTATTCTGTGCGGTGGGCATGGGTGGGTTGTGTGCGTGGGCGGCGGATCCCGCCTGTCGGATTGTCTATCAAGGGCATTTGCCAAAGGTGGAGGTGAATGGAACGCTCTACGAGCCAGATTTCCGGCTGACCAACTACGATGACAAGACCGATCCGACATACGACAATCAGGCGTTGAGGCATCTGGCTGGCGTCGGTTTTCGCTTCTTCCGCATGCACTGCGAAGTGGATGAGGCCTACCATGGCGACGGGAAATACGATTTCTCTTTCCTCGATGGACGGGCAAAGCACATCCTCGACAAGATTCCCGATGCATTCTTGGAGTTTACGATACGCTTCAACATGGAGAAGTGGTGCGCCGTCCATCCCTCCGAGATCATCCAGTACGCCGCCGGTCCTGCCGATCCTAAGTTTCCGGGCGACGAATGTACAGGGCGCCCCGTTCGTCCATCCGTTGCGTCTGACATCTATCGCACCGAAGCTCTGCTTGCTGCTCGTGCTGCAGCAGAATGGATTCGGTCGCGTCCTTGGGGGGCGCGGGTGGTGGCGGTGCGGCCATGCTGGGGAATCTACACCGAATGGCATACGTTCGGCATGTATCAGGCACCCGATGTCGGCGAGGCGATGAAACGGGCTTTCAGGGGCGAGGTCCCATCTGTCGCCGAGCGCGGGTGTGGCGCGACGCTGCTTGATCCGGTGAAAGACCGACGCATACTTGACTACTACGGGTTCATGGCGAATCTAGGATCGGACTTTCTCCTGTCGTTGGCGCATACGTTCAAGGTCTATCTGCCGGGGCGTCTTGTTGGAGCCTACTACGGATATATCTTCACGCCACATCCGCCGGAGGGTGCGAACGCGCAGTTGGCGAAGGTCCTCGCGTCGCCTGACATCGACTTCCTGAGCTGTCCGCCAATCTACAGCGGAGAGACTCGTCTTGCTGGCGGTTCGAACATGAGCCGTTCTGTGCCCTCTACCTTTCACCGTTACGGAAAGCTGATGCTCAGCGAAGACGACTCACGCTTTCACCACATCAAGGGATATGTCGAAGCGAACATTGTGACGCGTTCGCCGGAAGAGTCTCGGGCCGTTATCAAGCGCAACTACTGCAACAAGCTCTTTGACGGCTGCGGCATCCAGCTGCACGATCCGAACGACCAGTTCGCCAAGCGTCCGTATGCGTTTGACGATCCGCATGTGCTGCGCGCTCTTTCCGAAAGCAAGGCGGCGTTCGCAAAGGCCGGTGCGCTACCGGTGGAATCGGGAAACGAGACCGTGCTCGTGGTGAGCGAACGCGAACGGCTGCGCCGCGACGGGGCGGTCAAGTATTCGGCCCTGACAGGCTTGCTGTATTATACCGTTCCCCAGACGCTCTGGCGCACGGGCGTCGCCTACGATGTCGTGACGCTGGAAGACTATCTTGCGACAAAACGGACTTGGCGCAATGTTCTCTTCCTGAATGTATTCCACTTGACGGATGGCGAGCGTGCGCAGCTTGCGGCAAAGGTGCGGAGACCCGGAACGACGGCCATCTGGCTTGCTGCGCCGGGATCGGTTACGGATGCCGGATTCTCCGACCGCGCCATGAGCGAACTGACGGGTGTGGAGCTTGCTGGTTCGGGGATTGATCCCAAGATTGTCTGCCACGATGATGCCGTTCAGGATGGACCGTGCGGCTCGTTCATCAAGAGCGTGGGGAATTCCGCCCGCGCCGTGATTCTGCCTGTGCCGCCGTCCTCATGGATAGATTGGCGCAAACTTTTCGACCACCTGAATGTGCGGGCTGATGCGCCGGGCGGCAACTACTTCCGTCGGCATGGAGATGTGTTCATGTTCCATGTCGGAGCAAAAGGAACGTATGCGCTTCAGGTGCCCGACCTCAAGCCTGGGGATGCCGTTGTTGAACTGTTCAGCGGAAAACGATACAATGCCGCGCCGTTGTCGCTTGCGACATCCATTCCAGAAACATGGCTGTTTCGCATCGAAAGGAAATGACATTCATGGAGACGTCGGTTCCATATTTTCTTGGGGCATTCTTGTGTGTTCCAATCATTGGACTGTGCGCTACTGCGGATGTGGTGGCATGGTCGGCGAAGGATGGTTTTTCGGGCGTGGGCAATGTTGAGGGGGCAACGCTTTCGCAGACGGATGACGCGTTTGTCCTGACGATTGATCAGCCAGACTGCAAACTGTTCCTTAAGCCGTCCGTTCCGTTCGAGACGGAGAACGCCGAGCGGCTGGAGATCAAGTACCGCGCGAGCGGAACCGGACCGTTGGGCGGACAGTTCTACTATGCGCGAGCGGGTGAGCATTTCTCCGACCTGCGTTGCTGGCGTTTGCCGCCGCTCAAGGCCGATGAGCAATGGCATGTGATGGCGTTGGGAGTCGATTCGCTTGCGGACAAGGCGGACTGGTTTGCGGAAGGTCCCATCGTCTCCTGCCGGTACGATCCCACCGATTCGGCTGGTGGGCGTCTGGAGATTGCGGAGATACGTATAACGGGTGGAGATTCGACGGTCTCGGCGAGATTGCCCTACCAGTCGATGAGTGCCGAGGAACGGGCAGCCATTCGCGCAAAGTATGATGCCGACCTGTGGCCGGACGTGAAAAGCGAGGTCTGGAGCGGCGAGGTGCGTGAGGACACGTGCCCGCCCGTGGAGGTGCATTCGCTTGGCGGCACAGCGCAGCCATCCGATGTGCGGGCGGGCGAACAGATAGTCTTCCGCTACGACTTCACGGGACCGATGCCGACGCTCCCGTTTCAGGCGCAGCTGGTTTGGCGATGCGTTACATCCGTCCGTTGGCGTGAAGACATCCGTGTGACGGATGGGGATATCAAGTCGTTCGCGAAAGACCGTTGGCGGGTGACAGTGACGTGCAAAGCACCGTTGTACCTGTCGAGTTGCCGCATGGATGTTGCCCTTGAATCGCCCGCCTTCTACCGGCGGGGCGGCGTGAAGCCGGCGGCGGAGCTGTCGTTCACGCAAGTGAAGTCCGTGCCGGGGTTCGAGAAGCCGGTGACGGCGGGTGTGGCGACGGCGGCGGGCGCGCCGCGCTTTACC
>CAMPAA010000044.1 GCA_946631345.1 uncultured Verrucomicrobiota bacterium | reverse complement strand
GATGCGGGACTGTCCGGTGAGGACGTGCTGTTCGAGGTGTTCGCGAGCAACTCCGGCTCGCAGGGCAGCGTGCAGCCGTATCTGCTCATGTGGAGGGAAGTGGACGGCGTGCGCCGGTTCCACGCCATGAAGTCCAGGTCGCCGTTCACGACAACCGGCAACGCGGGTGCGTTC
The DNA here is from genome assembly GCA_946631345.1 of uncultured Verrucomicrobiota bacterium. Taxonomy (GTDB): domain Bacteria; phylum Verrucomicrobiota; class Kiritimatiellia; order RFP12; family UBA1067; genus UBA1731. Next base: position 16,797 of record CAMPAA010000044.1, on the reverse strand, counting down.
GCGCGGTGCGTGGCGGTGGATTCGTGCCCTGCGAAGTCCGGCGGATACAGGCTGAGGTTCGACTTCCGCAAGCCGTACAGCCCCAAGGACGGCGTGTACTGCTTCGCGGGCGGGCGCGTGGCGAAGATGGACGAGATGCGCGTGAGCGTGAAGCCGAAGGCCGTGAAGCCAGAGGTGACGATGTATCTGCCGTTCGACGGCACGGCCAAGGCCGTGTTCGCCAAAGGGCGCGCCGAGCCGCTCGCCGCAAAGGGGCTATCCTACGAGCCGGGGCTGAAGGGGCAGGCCGTGCGCATAACCGAGGCGAACAGATCCCTGCTCGAGTATGCGTTCGACGGCAACATTTCGCAGGAGCGCGGAGCGGTGTCGATGTGGGTCAAGCGCGACGTGCCGGACGGCAGGAGCACGCCCGGCAGATGGTTGCTCGCATCGCCGACGCCGTTCGACCTGCGGATGGGCACCGGCGCGCTGTATCTGTGGTTCTGGATGACAGACAGGCTGCGCATGGATACATCGGACGACTGCGACGCCTATCTTTTCAGCAGCGTGCCGTGCGACGGAGACTGGCATCACGTGGTCGCGAGCTGGAACGAGGCGGGCGGAAGCCTGTTCGTGGACGGCGCGCCGAACTATGACGACGTTGGCGGATCGTCGTACATCTCGCCCCTCGCCCGCGCCCGCCAGCCGTACGACTTCCGGCGGCCCGGCGACATGGACGCGACGCGCAGCTTCTTCGTGGGCTCGTGGCGCGGCACGGGCCAGTTCAACGGGCTCGTCGACGACATGAAGATATTCTCTGCGGCGTTGACCAAGGAGCAGGCCCGCGCGCTGTACCGCGAGGCCGGCATCCAGCCGAAGCCGCGCACCGACTACGCCGCGCTGTCCGCCAAACGGGGCGCGAACCCATACGGGCTGGCGCCGGTCGGTAAGGCGGGGCTTCCGGGCGAGATGGAGCTTGTGAAGGAGGTGCGGCTCGATTCCGCAGGGCTTGCCGGGCTTCGCAGGGACGGCGCGAAGTTCGAGGTCGTGGGGCCTTCAAGATCGCGCAGGACGGCGGACGGCGTGGAGTATCTTGAACTTGGCGGCACGCCGTTCCACAGGCTGGCGCTCGGGTTCGAGCTCAAGGCGAATGAGCCGCTATACGTGTTCGAGATAGACTATCCGGACGACGCCAAGCGGACCATGGACATGATCGTGCAGGATGCGTTCGACCCGTTCTACGATTCGCGGCGTCTGCAGGACTACGAGATGCAGGTGGGCGTGTTCACCGGCGGCGACTATCCTCTCTCCGGGAAGGTGCGTACGCACCGTTGCATCTACTGGGCGCGCTCCACAAACGTGGTGTTCGAGGCCATGACGCTGCGCCAGGGCGAGCCTGCCGCGGTGGCCGCAGTGCGGCTGTACCGCGTGAAGGCCCGTGCGCTTCCCGCCGCCAGGATCGATGCGCCGAAGCCCAGGCAGGGGTGGGGGCGTTCGATAGGCTGGTACTACGAGGATCCGGCCATCGACTTCGAGTTTGGGGTGACGAACTACGCGGCCACGCCAGAGCTGTGCCTTGAGATGGTCGACAAGATCGCCGCCACGATGAAGTACCAGGGTCTCGACCTGTTCGCATACCCGGGCGCATGGTACGACGGACTGATCGGAGGCTCCTACAACCCGCGCGGGCATGCGCCGGACTTCTTCAGGGCGTTCTACGAGCGTTTCGACGGCGAAGGGCTTGGCGTAGTGCCGCTCATCAACCAGGAATCGCATCCGGTGGCGGTTGGCTCGCTCACGTACGACATGATCGTATCCGGCAAGGTCCATGACTCCATGTATAGCGTGACCGCGACAGGCAAGCCGGATTGCGGCATCGTGCGCAAGCCGTCGCTCTTCAACATATGCCATCCCGACGTGCAGCGCTACGTGGAGGGCATGATAGACATCTTCCTCGCGGACGGCGTGAAGCATCCGTCGTTCAAGGGCGTGGGGCTGCACGTGAAACATTCGTCGATCTGCTGGCTTGGCCTGATAACCAGCGGCTACAACGACTACATGATCGACGGCTTCACGCGCGACACGGGGATAAAGGTGCCGGTGGACAGGAAGGATCCGATGCGCGGCAAGGCGTACGCCAGCTGGCTGCTGGCCAACGCCTACGAGCCATGGGTGCAGTGGCGCTGCCGCCAGGTGAGCGGGTTCTGGGTGAGGATGGCGCGCAAGCTTGCCGCCGCACGGCCTGACCTCAAGCTCTGGATCAACAACATCGCAAATCTCGACCCCGTAATGGACCGGTTCACCTCCCCGGACTACATGCGCCGAATGGCGCGCGAGGGAGGTCTCGACCGCGACATATTCGCCAGGGAGGCCCCGAACGTCATCATGGGGCAGACGTGCCTGCCCGCAGACTACCGCTTTGCGCGTCCGGGCTGGTACTACGCATCCGAGGCCGACTACGAATGCCAGCGCACGTACCACACGAAGCCGTACTACTGGGATTTCCTCGAAGGGGCTTCCTATCCGCTCGTGCACATGCACGACCGCTACTGGGAGTCGCACGCCGGCGACCGTGGCCGCAACCGCGACCCCGACATGCACTTCAAGGCCAAGTGGTTCAAGGAGGTGCAGTGGCGCGTCACCACGCTCAATGCGCCGGGCCCGTATGCGATGGAGCACTACGCCGTGCCGCTCAGGTTCCGCGATGTGCTCGGTTTCACCAAGGGAGGCTTTCTCGTCGGCACCTACGGCATGGAGGAGCATCTCGTGCCGTTCGCGCAGGCGTTCCGCGCCCTGCCCGCCGTCACGATGGCCACTCTTCCGGGCGGCGGCGAATTCGTGCGGCTGCGCCATGCAGACTGGGACGGGCGCAGCTGGTTCTACATCGTCAACACCGGCGTGGAGCCGGTGCGCGTCGCGGTGCGCGTACCGAGGGGAACGCGCAACCTCGTGACAGGCGAGACCATGGCCGGTACCGCGCAAATTGCGCTCGGACCATACGAGCTGCGCGCGTTCGGCGCGCCGAGCGGACGTCCTTCCTTCAGAGACAGCAGCAGGAGATGAAATGAACAAAACGATATCGACGGGAATGTTTGCGGCGGCCATTGCGCTCGCCGGGTGTTCTGGCCTTGCCCCGGCCGCGCGCGACGCGCAGCCGGAGATGCGGATGGCGTGCCAGATGTGGGGGGTGAAGGAGTTCTGGGAGAAGGATCCCGAGAAGGGGTTCGCGGAGGTTTTCCCGAAGATGCGCGCGATGGGGTACGAGGGCGTGCAGTCCATGGCGTTCTGGAAGGTGAACCCCGACCGGCTGGAGGCGATGCTGAAGGAGAACGGCCTTGCCCTTGCCGACATGCCTGTCTCGTTCGACCATGTAGAAGGCACCAACCTTGCGCGCACCGTGGCGTTCTGCCGCCGCTTCGACGTGGATTTCGTCTACATTCCGTGGTTCAAGGGCAAGACGTCCGCCGACTGGCGCGGGTTCTGCAAGCGGCTCGCCGCCGCCGGAAGGCGTCTCAGGCCGTACGGCATACGCATCGGCTACCACAACCACATCCACGAGTTCACTGAGATGCTGCAGCGGGAGTTCCCGGCCGACATCCTGAAGGAGGACCGCGAGGTGAACCTGGAGCTCGACATCGGCCCCGTGACGGAATCGGGGCGCGACGCGCCTACGTGGATCGGCGACCTCGCCGGACGCATCCCTGGGTTCCACGCAAAGCCGCATGGAGCGTCGGCGATCGGTGCGCCGGGTGACGTGCAGAACTGGCCGGCCATACTCGCCGCCGCCCGCAAGGCCGGTGTGAAATGGTGCGTGGTCGAATGCGAAAAGCGCAAGGATACCTACGATGACGTGGCTGCCAGCGCGGCATACCTGCGGCGGATATGGAACGATGCGCCGCAGACCGTGCGCAAGCCGAGGGTGGTGATGAACCTGGTGAACTTCGTGCGCGGCTGCGAACCCCGCCGCCCGATGGATCTCGTAACGCCGCTCGTGGAGCAGATAAGGTGCAACAGCCAATACGGAGTGGCGAACACGATCCTTCTGCAGTACGACGCCATGCTCCGCGACGACATCATGGCCGCCACCGCCACCGCCGACCGTTCAAAGACGGAGTTCGGCGTTTGGATAGAGATCGTCAAGCCGCTCTGCGAGGCCGTAGGCATAAAGTGGCGCGGACGCAAGGACTGGGCCTGGGACTGGTGGGTGTGCCCCGGGTTCCTGGAGTCGTACACGCTCGAACAGCGCGCGAAGCTGATCGACGAGCTCTTCAGGCTGTTCAAGGAGAAGTTCGGGGCGTATCCGCAGAGCGTCGGGTCGTGGGTTATGGACGCATGGTCCATCGGCTACATGAAGGAGAAGTACGGAATCGTGGCGGTGTGCGTTTGCCGCGAGGAGGACGTGACCGACGCGTACGGCCTGCGCGGCGGCTACTCGAACGGCGGCTACTACCCGTCCAAGCTCAACATGCTGTCGGCGGCGAGCGACATGGCCAACGCGGTCAAGGTTCCGGTCTTCAAGATGCTCACGCCCGACCCGATCTACAACTACGGCTTCAAGTACAACTTCCTCGATACGCGCACGGGAAAGAGCAGGCGCCATGTGGTGACGCTGGAGCCTGCGGGCCTCGGCAAGATTCCGTACATCGTGGACTGGTATTTCCGCGCCTACTCCGACCCGCGCGGGATGCTGAACCTCTCCTACATGCAGACGGGGCAGGAGAACAGCTTCGGATGGAGCGAATACGGCGTCAACATCGGCTACCACGGTCAGATGGAGGCTCTCAAGCGCTATGCCGACCAGGGGCTCATCGAGGTAGAGACGCTGGGGGATACGGGGCGGCGTTTCATGGCCGACCATGCGGAGAACTGCGCGCAGACGCAGGTGGCGCTTGACGACTGGATGGGGCAGGGCCGCCGCAGCGTGTGGTACAACTGCAAGAACTACCGCGCCAACCTGTACCAGGAGGCGAACCGCTTCTACATCCGCGACATCCACAAGATGTGCGACGGCTTCGCGGAGGACCACATCTCCACGGCGAGCACCAACTGGAACGAGCTCCTTTTCACGCCGCCGGTTGTGGACGCCTATCTTTTCCGAACGAACGGTGCGCCCGGAATGCTGGCGTTCACGGGCGAGGCGACAGGCATGACGCCGCGCGCCACCGGGCCGAACGAGCTTGAGGTGACCTGCACCTACGCCGACGGCACCTTCACGCTTGTGCGCTTCGACGAGCGCGGCATAACCGTGTTCGGCATGCCGCTTGAGATCAAGATGAACGAAGAATGGCGGCGCAGCCACCGGTTCGGGAAAGGGCGCATAGACCTTTCCTTCAAGGGGTACGCGTATGCCGTGGGATGCGAGGGGACGATCGCCCCCACTCCTGACGGCTACCGCATCGAACCGGAAAAGGGGCGCATACGCCTCGACCTGTCGCTGAGGGAGTAGCCTGCCCTGCATAAGCCCTCAGGCATTCTCATTGCCGGCAGCTGTTTCTGAACTCGCGCATTGATGTGCCGAATGCGCGCCTGAAGAGGTTCTTGAGGTGGTTGGCGTTCGAGTAGCCGCACTTCGCCGATATGGCGCGGATGGAGAGCCCGGTCTCCGATAGCAGGCGCTTGACCTCGGCAAGGCGGCGGTTGGCGATGGCCTTTGAAACGGTCTCGCCCCGGAATTCGCGGAACCGCAGATCGAGCAGGGAACGTGATACGCCGAGGGCGGCCGCGACATCCGCCGCCTTGATGTTCTCGGCGGAGTGGCTGTTGATGAATGCAAGCGCGTGGGAGATGAGCGCTGCGACCGGCGCGATCGGCTTTGCCGATTCCCGCTCCGCCATCTTCTTTGCCGTGTTCAGCATGTGAATGGTTGCGGGGCTGCCATGCCGGCGCATCATTCGGTCTATCGTCTTTGCGGCGAGTTGGCCTTCAAGTGCATGGTCGGGGGCGACGCTCGTGAGCGGCGGCGTTGAGAAGTCGCAGAGAAGCGGATCGTTGTCAACGCCGATAACGGCAATCTGCCCCGGCACCTTCTGCCGCGCCAGACGGCAGGCGCTGAGCACATGGATGGCGCGCATGTCCCATGCGGCCATTACGGCGGCAGGCTTCGGAAGTGATTTGAGCCAGTCTGCGAGTGCGGCGATGTCCCCGTCGGAACCCGGCTTGGCGACGGTATGGAAGGTGGATTTCTCGACGTCGCGGAACCCCGAGAGGAATCCGCGCTTACGGGCTGCGGACCAGTCGTCGCGACTGTCAGAATGGACGAAACCTGCGGAAGCGAACTTCCCGAGAGTCTGGAAGTGGTGCGCGCAGAAGCGTCCAATGTCTTCGTTGTCGTTGCGGATGCACGTGACTTGCATCGTCCTTGCCAGCCGCCATTGCGCGCCAACGGCCACGAGAGGCGTTCCCGCCTTTGCGAGCTGGGTCTGCGTGCGTCTGTCTGGCTGGATGCCGGTCACTACACCCTGGCATCCGGGTGCGGCACGCGCAAGCTCGTCGGCGGACTGCACCACGCGGATATCCCAGTGCGTCTTGCGCTTGGCATAGTCGAAGAAACCCATGAGGAAATCGCGCCATGAGGCGGCGGAAAGATTCACCGCCACCGCCACCTTGCGGATCGACCGCGAAAGGATAACCTTTTTCATGCTCGCCGTTCCTTCATGATGCTTGCGTTACGAGGTTGTTTTGGTGGTTCAGAAGTCCTCAATGATGGACACCTTGATGCTGCGGCGAACGTATTTATCTTTGCCGTCTAAACTCCCTTGCCTGCCGATCGCGATCTCGCCGCATCCATCCCCGACTGGCTTCTGGAAGTCCTCTGGCCATGCGCATCTGATCTCGCTGTCGGTCAAGGAAATTATTGGCGGATCAAAGCTGACTTCGGAATGTCTCCCGGTAGATGCATGCAGCACAACGCCGTAGAGCTTGGAATCGGAATCGAAGTCTGCGCCCTTTATGATGAATTCACGCCCGATGAAGAGCTTTCCGTTCATCCCTTCCGCATTGACGGAATGCACGGAATAGATGCGGAACTGCCGCTTGTGGTGGATGTTCGTCGCCTCCACGCCCTTGAAAGACGGCCGGAACGCATTCAGCTGCTTCACGGAAAGGGCAAGCTTGTGCCGCGCCGGATCGAATTCTTCCTGCTCGTCCTTGAACCGGCCGTGCACCTTCAGGGAGACGGAGAGGTAGTCGCCGATCCGCCGCGTGATGCCGTCCCTGAGAACGCCGGCGATCATCGAGTCCAATACGCCTTTGACCACAGATTTCGCAAGGACATCCTTCACTCCAGCGATGTAGCCACGGTCCAACGCCTCGGTTATCACGTCGTCGAAATCCATCGCATCTCCCTTGGCCGTATCCAAGATGGCGCGAAAGCCTCCTCCCGCCGCTGCCGCGCCGGTTACCGGCTTCAGTACAAACTCTATCTTGTTTTCCATTGCGTTCCCTCCGTAGGTCTATTGCAAATTGATGCCATCAATTACCAAATTGACGGGACTAATTATTAAATTAGTGGGACTAAATATGAAATTGATGGGACTGATTTCATATTTGCCGCCATCAATTTCCTCTTTGATGCCATTGAAAGTGTTTTTCATGGCACTATTATATCATAACTCGCTGACCAGTTGAAGATGCGTATTGGGGCGTTGGTTGGCTGGACTGTAGGTTGTGGCATGGTGCCTGTCGGCGCAATGTACATGCCAATCCCGTTGCGGATTGGATGAGGTCGCCTCTGCCGTCCGGCGCGCATTGCGGCTTTGCCGTTGCGATAATCGTGTCGTTTTTGTTGCGAGATTACGCCTCACCGGAATGTTGATTCAGGGCATGGCATTTGATATCATGCGCGCCATGGGAATTTCAGGCAAAACAGGTCGAATGCAATGGCTCGCAGTCCGCCATATGGTGGTGGATGGCGTAGCGCTGAAGGCGTTTGCCGTGTGGGCTTTCCTTGCCGCCCGGCCTCTGCCGTGCATGGCGCAGGCCGAGCCGGTCGTTCTGGCCGCTGGCGGAACGGAGGTGCTTGTTGCGCCTGACGCCCCCAAAACCGTCCTTTTCGCCGCTTCGGACTTGACCAACCATCTTTCCCGCATATTCGAAAGCCCTGTGCCATTGGTGACGGAGCCCGCCGTTGGGCGCGTGCAGATCGTCCTTGGCGACAATAAATGGAGCCGTGCAGCCGGGATCAATGTGGATACGCTTCCGCACCGCGACGCATTCCGCATCAAAACGCAGGGCGGCCGCGTGTATGTGGCCGGGCGCGATCACCGCGCGAACGATCTTGGCGGCGATCTCGCGCGTGGCGTCTATCCGCGCCGCGAACATGCCACGGCGTTTGGCGTATGCGAACTTCTTGAGCGGTATGCGGGGGTCAGGTTCTATTTCCCTGACGAATACGGCACGGTGATTCCGCATGCGAAGTCGATTCGCGTACCGCCTGTCAATGATGTAGTGAAGCCGTTCTTCACGATACGCAACTGCTATCTTGAGGGGACAGACCCGATGCCAGACATCCCGGCGGAGGATGCCGCCGCCCAGCGCAGAGCCAAGGCAATGTACCGCCTGCGTCTGCGGGAGAACACGATGGCAATCCCATGCTGCCACGGGCAAAACAGGTTCAGGATCGCAGACCGCTTCTCCAAGACGCATCCCGAATACTTTCAGCTGCGGGCCGACGGAACGCGCTGCACGGAGACGAAAACGGCGCGACGCTACTACATCGGGCAGCTCTGCCACACCTCTCCGGTGTGGGACGTTTTCCGCGACGAGACGATAGAGCTGATGCGGCACAACTGGAAATACGTGGATCTGATGCCGCAGGACGGAATGAAGGCATGCCTATGCGCAAACTGTCTCGCGCGCTACGACCAGACGAACGACCTTACGCTCGCCTCGGGATTCTGCTCGTCGCTGATCTGGAGCAACACTGTGGCGGTTGCGAAGGCCGTGAAGGCGGCGGGGCTTGACGGCTGCGTAACGCAGATGGCGTACGGCCCAAGCCGCAACATCCCTGATTTCGACATCCCGGAAAATGTGGAGGTGGTGCTGGCGGTGGGCGGCCCTTGGGCGTGTGCCCGGCCGGACATACTCGATTGGCAGATCGATTTCATACGCCGCTGGTCCGAGAAGATCGGGCGGAAGGTGGCATGGGTGTGGATGTATCCGATGAAAAACTACTGGCGCCTGCAGGCCCATGCCGTGCCGCAACACGCGCCGCATGCCTACATCGAGTTCCACCGCCGCGCCGCGCCTTACATGGGCGGTTCCTATCTCGAATCCAACGCCGCCGGCGACACCGTGTTCTACCAGTATCTCAACTATTACGTGTTCTCGAAGTTCGCGTGGAATCCAGACATCAATGTGGATTCAGTCCTCGACGAGCACAACAGGCTTCTTTTTGGGAAGGGGGCACCGCATGTCGGGAAGTTCCTGGACAAGGTCGAGAAATTATGGATAGGCAAGATCGCGATACCCTCCATGATCCCAGAGACGGAATACGGCGAGGAGATTCTGCCTCCGAAGGAGATGGAGATATACCGCGACGTCTACAGCGACGCCGTCATGGCGGAGCTGGAAGGATATCTTGCGACAGCAAAGCGCGCCGTAAGGAAGGGGTCTCCGGAAGCGGTGCGCGTGGATACGCTCCGCCGCCGTTTCTTCGAGCCGCTCGTTGTGCAGAGGGCCGCAGCATTTTCAGCAGACCAGTCATCAAAGAAGAGGTGATCCATGTACACGATCAAAAAACAATCGCAGCTGTCCGTCGTCATGTCGATTATCGTTGCCGCATGTGCATCGTTGGCCGATACGTATGTGTGGACTGGGGCTAACAACGACAGCGACTGGACCGAGGGCGGCGGCAACTTCGAGAGTGGCGCACCAGGCGCGGGCGACATCGTGGAGATCCCCGCCGGAATGACGGTTTATGTGAAGGATGCTGCATCGGCTTCGGTTGTTGCGGCCCTTGCGCAGGTGAAGTTGCTCGATGAGGACGGGAAGGAGGACGGCAAGATCGTTTTCGACATGGGCGACTCCGACCTCACCATCAACTGTGCTCTTGGCGCGATGGCGGACGGCGATCTGGCCGGTGTCGTGGTAAAGAAGGGCGCTGGCACGCTAACGTTCGCAAATTCAGCGGCGTTTGCTTACATGTCACGGCTCTTCATCGAAAATGGAACTGTGAGACATCCGGTCGTCACGTCGGGATATCGATACGGTCCCGTGGACATAGCGTCCGCCGCAACTCTTGTTACGTCGCCAGGCGCGACAACGCTCCTGTATGGGCTTACCGGATCGGGTCTTGTCACAAACGAGGTGACGAGCGGCTACAGAAACATAAACCTGAATGTACCCGTTTCAGGAACAGGGGCAAATGTGTCGCACGATTTTGCCGGGCGCATAGCCGGTCTATACTATTATGAATCAAGTGGAAGGGTAATGCTCCGGGGGGACAACAACGTGTTTTCGGACGCGGACTTCACTATCTACAACACCAGCACATCGGTTCGCGATATCGAAACCCTTGCCGCACGCGGCGTGGGCGTCACCGGGGTGGCAAAGCTGGGGTTGAAGGGGAGTCCGTCTTCCGTAGGCATCGACAATGACATTCGCACGCTCAATTACGGCGGCGGCCTTCTCTACCTTGGCGCGGACGACGAGACAGACCGGTCGTTCAGCGTGTTGCGTCCAAACATGGGGATTTCGTTTATCGATGGTGGCGCGACGGGAGGCCTCATTTGGCGGGGCGACATTGTGTTGGGCGGGAATTCGTCCAACAACGGAATGGGCATCTTTGGGCTGACCGGTTCCAACGGGACGGCATGCGTCTTCTCGGGAGCCATGACCACCCGCACGTACAACACGACAAACTACTGCTTCTTTGTCGAGAAGGCCGGAAGTGGCGTGTGGCGGTTTGCCGATGCGCCCGAAAACCGTACGCAGCGCACATTCTGGACGAGCATGGCGGTCAAGAACGGAACTCTCCAGTTCGATTCGATGGAAGAGGCCGGTACTCCATGCGCACTTGGGTTCGCAACGAACCTTACGGCATCGTATTACGGCCTGCGCGATGATGCGGCCCATCCCGGACCTTATGCCTATTGGCTTGGCTCCGCCGGCAAGACGGCCACATTCGAGTTCACCGGCACGAATGGCGCATACGCGACCAAACGCCCCATTGCGCTCGTTGGAGATGCGAAGCTCAAGAACGACACGCCGCATCCATGGCGTTTCTCGGGCGTCGCACCAACTGCCGCTGGCGCCAAGACTCTCTACCTTTCCGGCGCTGGTTCGGGCGAGAGCGAAATCGCCGGAATCTCGGATACGGCGGCAAGTCCGGTCTCCATAGTCAAGGAGGGCGACGGTATCTGGACCTTGAATGGCTCCAACACGTTCTCCGGCACGGTCTCCGTGAAAGGCGGCACGCTCCGCATACGTCGCGATCCCGGATGCTACAAGTGGTTCAAGTGGACTGTGAAAAACAAAGGGGCGAATACCGCCAGCGACTTGTATCTTGTGGAGTTTGCCCTTTCCGACGAAGACGGCAACAGGGTCAATACCGGTCTCACCTTCACGAACAACTGGTGCGGAACGCTTCCGGGGCAGCTGTCGCTTCCCCGCATCGGCGAATACCGGATTTCAAGCGGTCGCGGCATCACGAACCTTGTGGACGGCAAGACGGATGTGGTGAACATCTGCTATTACAGGGACGGCACGACGACGCTTGAATACCCTGAAACGGCAAAACCAGACACGTGGATTCCGATACTCATGAGACTTCCCGACGGCTCAAAACCGGCGAAGTACTACGATGTGTGCATTAACCAAGGTGTAAGTCAAACTTCCAACTGGAAACAAAATCCCAAGGCATGGCTTCTTGAGGGATCTGCCGATGGCATCCATTGGGATGTTCTGCACAGCATGGCGGATGCAACGCCGCCAACCGAAACGGTTTCGTGGTGCTTTTCAGGGTACAAGTATTATGACAGCAGGACCAAAAAATATTCTGAGCCGAATGAAAATGCCCAGGAAATCGCACAGTATCCTTCCTGTCGCGCGTCATCCGCTTTCACCAATGCAGTATCAGTCGCTTCGGGCGCGACGCTAAAGGCCATCGGCGAGGTGGTGCTCTCTTCAATCAGGATTGATGCTGCCAATGCCGGAACGATTGACGGCTTCTCGCTGGCGGAGAGCGGAGAGCTGGAGATCGCAAATCTTGGAAGCGATGGAGCCGTGGAAGGTGTGTTCCTGAACGCTACGGATCTCGGCAACTTGAAAAAATGGACACTTTCCGTGAATGGGGGCGGCTCTGGCGGCAAGATGCTTGTTGTCAATTCCAACGGTACTCTCAAGGTGGTTCCGCGTGGTATTGTGTTCTCCATCAGATGACGCCACCATCAACTGCAAACCAATGGACATAAACATGAACAGACGTCAATTCATAGGGTCGTTTGCCGCGGTTGCGGCGTTGCCGGCGGCTGCCGGGGAAGGCCGCGACAAGCCGCTCCTGAAGGTGGGGCTTCTCTCCGACACCCACATCCGAAACGACAAGAAAAGCTGCGTGCGCGTCGGCGGCGCATGGAAGCTCTTCCGCAGAGAGGGTGTGGACATGGTCGCAAACATGGGCGACATTGCGGACCACAACTATCCTGAAGGATACAAAGGCTATCGCGAGACGGTGGACGAGGCGTGGCCGCAGGGAGCGGATCATCCGCGCGAGGTGTACGTGTTCGCCTGGCACGACTACTACGGCTATCAGGGCGACATGGACCGCAACACGCCAAAGTGGCAGGAGGCGTGTGAACTGGCGGCCAGTCTCTTGAAGTCCCCGAACGGACTTTACGATTCGTTCGAGCTGAAGGGCTTTCCGTTCGTCGTAATGCCGCAGTGGGCCGATTTTAAGAGGTACGAGGCAATGGTGGCGGACGCCGTGGCGAAACATCCCGGAAAGCCGGTGTTCGTCTGCGACCATGTGCCGCCGTTCGAGACGGTGTACAACAGCCGAATCTGGGGAGACAGGAGGCGGTACGACATACTCAAGAAGTATCCATCGGTCGTCGATCTCACGGGACACGTGCATCAGTCTCTGCGAATCGACACATCTGTGTGGCAAGGGCCGTTCACAGTCGTGAATTGCGGATGCCTTTCGACTTGGGGCGGGAACCTTGTGGGCACCGCTCCAACGCGCAAGCCGTGCTTCAATGTGCTTGTCATGGATGTTTTCCGAGATAGGCTGGAGTTCCGCAGGTTTGACATACGCCGGCCTGAAACCGAGATATGCGCCGATGCGCGGTGGGTGGTGCCGCTTCCTTTCGACGAATCCTCGGCACCTCTCGCCCCGGCGCGGCGCGCGAAAGCCACGCCTGTCGCGGCGTTTCCGCGCGGGGCGCGCCTTGAGGCGATGCCGGATGCCGTTCCGTTCAAGAGGTTCAACCTGTCGTTCCCGGAAGCGCGGGGTGGCGGGGCGTTCGAATACAGGATTGAAATCGAGCGCAAGGCGGCGGATGGGGCGTGGAAGGCTTACGCGCGACAGGACATCTTCACCGATTTCTACCTTGAGGATTTCGAAAAGAAAGGTCAGGCGGCGCATTCATTCCCTGCAGGCTATTTCACCGAGGGGGAGACGGTTCGCTTCTCGGTGACCCCGGTGAACGCATACGGCACCAAAGGCAGGCCGATCGTTGCGGAGGCCATTGTCCCGGCGAAAGCGAAGGATGGCATGCTCGTGTGGAGGAGCGACGATCCGATGAAGGAATGTCCCTGCCTGACGGGCCTGAAGGGCGGCAGCCCGCTCAAGGTCGATGGTGATGGATTCTATCTGCACAACACACACGAGGCTCGTCTCATTTTGCCGAAGGGCGTTTGGGACGGCCCGGCGGGAACGAAGTTCCGCTTTACCATTGACATGCGGATGATACAGGATGGAGGCGGACAGTGGACGCTCGTTCTGCGCAACCCAACGCCGCTCCAGAACGCCAACCAGCGCATCGCCACCCCGAAGGGAGACTCAGGGCTTCAGCGATATGTGATCGAGTTCACGAAGCCTAAGGCGGACTACGACTACTATTTCCTTGTGCGTGAGGGTACCCCCGGCAAGGTGCGCTTTGAGCATGTCGAGATAGAACGACTGGTTTAGACGTCAAGAAAGGAACTGTGGAAATGAAATTGATTGCTTGTGTGTGCGCGGCATTTTCAGTGGCCGCATCCTTGTGCGGTGCGGACGATGCGCAGGTCAACGAGGCGGCGGTGGTGTTTGATGGCGTGAAGCCGAGCGAAATGCGCGGCGGCACATGGAAGGTGGTGTACTCTTCGTCCGAAGGACCGGAGGGGCATGCGCTCGAGACTCTGACGGAGCGTTTGGGCCCCTACTTCCTGCGCGAAGGGCATCTTGCGACCGCGCTTGTGCTTCCTTTGGAGAAGGACGGCGGCGAGCCGGTGAAGGGCAAGCGTGATGTCATCGTTGTAGGGAGGCCGTCGGAGAATGCCACGCTGAGGAAATATCTTGATGGCGCGGGCGGCGGTCACGCGGGGCACGTGACCCTGCCGGCTGGAGGGGATCTCATTCGCACGCTGCATGAGAATGGGCGTAACATCGTGCTGATTGCGGGTGACACGCCGGAAGCCGTCTTGTGGGCGACGTTCGATTTCCTCGATGTGGTCGCGCCTACGCTGGAGAGCAAGATCACCTCCCAGCACGGGCGGTATGCGGGGATGTTCTTCCGCGCGGACAGGATTCCAGAATACGAATGCCGCCGCCAACCGCAGACATTTGTGCGAAGCATCTTTTCATGGGGGCATGTGGTGGACGACTACCGGGAGACCTTCCGAGCCTTGGCCCGCGCGCGGTTCAACCGGGCAATCCTCTGGAATGATCAGCTGGTGGTGAACGCGCGCGAAGTCGTGGCGTGCGCACACAGCTGGGGCGTAAAGGTGTTCTGGGGCTTTTCGTGGGGCTGGACGCTGAGCGGGAAGGAGGGCAAGGGGCTTGACTTCGGCAAGCTTGCCGATGACATCGTCGACGAGTGGCGGCAGAAGTGGAAGCCGATGGGCGGGGACGGAATCTACTTCCAGAGCTTCACCGAGACAAACAAGCGAGAGATCGGCGGGCGTTCCATTCCCGAGGCGGTGACCGAGCTTGTGAACGAGGTTTCGAAGCGCATCCGCGCCGAGGCTCCTGGGCTTGAGATCGTTTTCGGGCTGCACAGCAACTCCATGAAAAGGGAGGGGGCGGCAGAGGCCATCGCAAAAGTCGATCCTTCGCTCGAGATACTGTGGGAGAACTGCGGCGGGTTTCCGTTCTGGGAGACAAACGGCAGGATCGAGCCGCCGGATACCGCGTTCTGCGACCAGATACTCGCCCTCAACAAATCGGTCGGCCTTGCGTGGAAGGCGCAGCTGAGGATGGATTGGAAGAACTACGTGCCGCCGGCTGGGCCGTTCATGCTCGGATGCGCCGGAAGCCGTCTGCTCGCCCGCGACCAGGCGGTCACGGTGCCGCGCTATGCCTCCTTCGACGAGGACTGGATCCTGAACGGGAAATCCGCCCATGAGTTTGTCCGCCACATACGTGCCGGCGAGCATCCGCCCAAAGAGTTCAATGCGGTGGCGGAGTACAATCCCCCGTTTGGATTCGCCACGCACTGCCAGGCGGAGTTGTTCTGGAACAGCGACGATCCGTGGGAGGAAATCGCCAGGCGGGCGAGGATGCGGGCAAGGCCGGAGCGGTAGCGGCAGTCGTTAGTCGATAGTTGTTCGTAGTTAGTGAGAGATGCGAGATGAATCTTTACTGGATAACGTGCGCCGTTTCGCTCGGCGGGCTGCTTTTCGGATTTGACTCCGGCGTCATCTCCGGCTGCGAGGAGGCGATACAGGCGGAGTTCGCGCTTGCGCCGTTCTGGCATGGGCTGGTTGTTGCGGGCGCGCTGATAGGCACTGTCTTCGGCGCGCTGGCGGCGGGGCGCATGTGCGACGGGCTCGGGCGCAAGCCGACCTTGGTATGGATGGGCGTGCTGTTCTTCGTCTCTGCGGCTGGGTGTGCGCTGACGCCGGGTGGAAGCGCAGGCCCGCATGTCCTTGGATGGATGCGGTTCGTCGGAGGTCTGGCGATCGGCGGCGTTTCAGTGGCGGTGCCTATGTACATTGCCGAGATTGCGCCTGCGGAGAGGCGAGGAAGGCTTGTGCTCGTAAACCAGTTCTGCATAGTGCTGGGGATTGTGGTTTCCTATGTGTCCAACTACTGCGTGGCGCGATGGCTTCCGGCGTCGCCTGCCGTGGTGTGGCGGGCGATGCTTGGCGCGGAGTGCGTTCCCGTGCTGATGTATCTGGCGGCGCTTGTGCGAGTGCCGGAAAGCCCGCATCAGGCGAAAGTGACGCGGGAGGCCCCGCTGTTCGTGCGCCGCAATTTGAAGCCGCTGCTGCTCTGCTTCACGGTGGCGTTCTTCAGCCAGCTCTCGGGCGTGAATGCGGTGAACTACTACGCGCCGCGCATCTTCAGGATGATCTTCGGCGATGGAAGCGAACTGGTTTCGCTGGCGGGAACGATCGGAGTGGGCGTGGTGAACCTGGTCTTCACCGTTGCGGCGTTCTTCTTCATAGACCGCGTCGGGCGGCGGCCGATGCTCATTGCCGGCTGTGCGGCGATGGCGGCGATGCACGGGCTTGTCGCATGGCAGATTTCGCTTGGGGCGGCCTGTGCGCCATGGCTTGCGCTTGCGGGCGTGTACGGGTTCATCGCCGCCGTCGCGTTCTCTGCGAGCGCTGTCATATGGGTGTTCATCTCCGAGATATTCCCGCCGGACGTGCGGGCGAAGGGGCAGAGCTTCGGCGGCA
>CAMPAA010000043.1 GCA_946631345.1 uncultured Verrucomicrobiota bacterium | reverse complement strand
TCTGCGCCCATCGCCTCATGACGTCTTTGCATTGTACCAAATCCGACATGCGGACAGAAGCCGGGAAATGTAAACAGATATCGACCGCTTATCAACAGCTTATCAACATCCGCCGAGAGGCCGCCTAAACGCCCGCGCCGTCAAGGGAGTGCAACAGGGCCGTGCATCCCGCAACCACATCGTCATAGGTTTCGTCGAAGTTGCCCGTGTACCACGGATCGGCGACGTCACGCTCGATTCCGGCGAAGGAGAGAAGCTTCCGCAGCTTCTGCCTGTCGGCTGGATGCACCAGCCGGCGGAGATCGGCCATGTTGTATGCGTCCATGCCGACTATGAGATCGTACTTGGACGCCTCTGCCGCCGACAGGAGCCATGCGGAACGGGGCGCGAACGGAATCCCGTGCCGCGCGAGCTCGCGTCTCGTGCCGGAATGTATGTCATTGCCGAGCTCGTCCGTGTGCAGCGCCGCCGAAGCGACGGTCACGTCGTTCCGCCCCGCCTGCCGAAGCAGATGCTTCATCACAAACTCCGCCATCGGGCTTCGGCAGATGTTGCCGTGACAGACGAAAAGCAGTTTCATCGATCCTCCCGATCTTCCGCGGCCGGAGGCTGCCGCGGGTTCCGGGCGCATCTTATTTACCGGCTACTTGAGCCGCTTGAGCTGCTCCACCTGTGCCGACACGAGGGCATCGCCTGTGGCGGCGGCGAAGCGGGACGACAGTCCTTCGTAACCGCCTTCGGAATGGGCCTTCGTAGAAGGTATGTACCCCTCGCTGCCATTGGTGAGGCAAGTTACGATGGTGGTGCGGAATGGAGACCGTGCCTTGATGTCGCGGCCGATATCCACAAACGGTTCGCAAGGCACGCCCGCAAACGCGAGCGAATCGCCGATCGCGACAGACGATACGAGGATATCGAAATGGTCGGGGCCGCCCTTCAGCTTGCGTACGCGGGAGCCTGGGCTGGTGAGCGTGGCGATCTCCATGCCGCTGAGGGGAATCTCGCTCTTGCGCCCGGCATCGAACATCTCGACCCACTTTATTTCGTCCGCCGTCGGGAGATTGGTCGGCATCGCGACAGGCTTTACGGCACCGCGCACTGCTCCAGCAGGTATGTCTTCGCAAACGTCCCATATGGACATTGCGGCACCGGCGACCGCGCGCCCCATGTGGATGGCGATGGCCTTCGGCTGCTTGGCTTTCCGCGCGTCGAGTGCGGCGCGTCCGGGCGGCGGGAAGCGGAAGTGGTGGTTCACGTCGCCCTGTGCGGCGTTGAGGAAGAGGCACTTCACGCCTCCGCCTATGCCATGTTCGAACGTGCTCCTCACGACGCCAGGCCAGTCGGCGGAGTACTTTGTGCCGCCGATGGTGTCGGGATGGGTGCCGAAGTTCACGATGGCTATGTCAGGCGCACCGGTGCGGCGGAAGCGGATGAGCTGGAGCGTTTCGTCCGGCGAGCCGAGCGCCTCCTTTGCATTTGGGTTCATGAGGCCCGGGTTCGTGCGCACAGTGCCGTCCTTCATCCGGTAGCGGCGGATGAATGAAATGTTTTTGCAGACCGTCTTGGCAACTGCGATCGATGCCGGAGCCATGTCGGAGAGAGCGGCGCGCCCGGCGTCAGCGAGCTTTGCGATGCGGATTCCGGCATAGTCCATCACATTCCGGTTTTCCTCGGCGGAGAAGCTGTCGCGCGGCCAGTCGGCGGGGCCGGTGTGGGTATGCGTGGAGTGCACATAGATGCGGTCGCGAGGGACTCCGGTCGCGTCCGTGATGGCAGGGAACGCCTTTTCGAAAAACGGATTGGTCAGGTGCAGGTCGTCCACGCTGTAGATCAGGGCCGAGTTCGTGCCGTCCGACACCGCAACACATTCCACCACAAGCGGATCGAGCACGCCGTCTGCCACACGGTGGCTGAAGTAGCCCACAAGCGGTATGCCGAGGGGTGGAGTTGCGTCTACGCGGGCGAACCCTGCCTTGAATTCAGCCTGCATCGTTCCGGCGACGCACATTGCCGCCAGCGCAAGGAGTGTCTTTTTCATTGTTGTTTCCTTTCTGTTGCGTGAATGGTCATGCGAACGTGCCGACGAATTCATCCATGTCCGGAATGACGAGCGATTCGGCGGCGCCGGCGTCGATCGCCTGCGCATATCCTGGATCGATAGGCAGACGAAGCACATGAGGGATGGAGAAGCGCATGGCAAGCTCGTTTGCGCGGCTTTCCCCGAACACCGCATGGCGCGCCGCGCAATCCGGGCATATGAAGTAGCTCATGTTCTCCACGAGGCCGAGCACCTTCTTCTCCATGAGCTGCGCCATCTTCACTGACTTTCCTACGATCATCTCAACGAGCTTTTGCGGAGAGGACACGATCACAACCCCGTCCACAGGAAGGCTCTGGAACACCGTCAGCGGCACGTCGCCCGTACCCGGAGGCATATCGACGAACATGATGTCCGTCTCTCCCCAGTGTACGTCCGTCCAGAACTGCTTCACCGCCCCGGCTATCACCGGGCCACGCCACACTACCGGGTCGCTCGGATCGTCTACGAGCATATTCAGGGACATCACGCGGATGCCTCCGTTCGTGACCACCGGCTCTATGCCTTGTTCGCTCTGCACAGTGCCGCCCTCAAGACCGAACGCCTTGGGGATCGACGGCCCCGTGATGTCGGCATCGAGTATGCCTACGCTCAGCCCCCTGCGCGATGCCGCAACGGCAAGCATCGTCGTCACGAAACTCTTACCTACGCCTCCCTTGCCGCTAGCTACGGCTATGACCTTCCCTACACGCGATGCCGCATTGAGCTTAGCCGAGAAGTCGGGCTTCACCTTACGGTCCGCGCAGTTCTGACCGCAGCTTGAGCAGTCGTGAGAGCATTTATCCTTATCTTCCGCCATGTCTTTCCATCCCTTTTTGAGAACGCGGCGTATTTTACCACAAAACACGCCGCGCAGTATGCAGCATATCGCTGCCGAGCGGTTGCCGCCGCAACCTTACGCCGAATTTTATCGAGTCCGTCACCCGTTGCGGGCCGCGCCAACGGCGTACCCCGCGCGCACGGCCAGTTCGCGGTCGTCGGCGAAATCCGCGCCTGGCGTGGTGAGCAGAGGACCTGCAATGCCGGCCGACATCCCGACATATATGCACTTTGCCGCCGTCTCGTCGCTCATGTCGCGGCGACCGCCCGCGAACCTGAGGGGCGTGGACGGGTTCACAAGGCGCAGCAAGGCGACGGAATCGACCACACGTTCTGGATCGAGGATCCCCCTGTCGCCAAGCGGCGTGCCGCCGATCGGGTGCAGCACGTTGACGGGAATGGAGTCGGGGGCCACCTCCTTCAGCGCGAATGCGAACTCCGCCAGCTGCTCGTCGGTCTCGCCCATGCCGATTATCCCGCCGCAGCATATCTGGAACCCAAGCCGTCTCGCTGCACGCAATGTCGCAAGCTTGTCGGCGACGGTATGCGTGGAGCAGAGCGACGGGAAAAGCGACGGCGCAGCCTCGAGATTGCAGTGGATGCGCTGAAGCCCGGCATCCTTAAGCTTGCGCAAGTCGTCCTCGGACAGCAGGCCGAGCGATGCGCATAGGCCGATTGATGTTGCTCTGCGCATTGCGCGCAGCGCCGCGCACACACCGTCCAGATCCTCGGGCGAAAGACAGCGCCCCGACGTCACGATGCCGATGCGGTCGGCACCGTTCGACTCCGCCTCCTTGGCGGCCTTCACGCACGCATCAGTGCCAACCCAGCCGTACGTTTCGCATCCCGTACGCCAACGCCCTGACTGCGCGCACCATTTGCAGTCCTCGCTGCATCGCCCCGACCTGGCGTTGATGATCGAGCAGAAGTCGAACCTCCGCTCTACGCACCGCACCGTCACTTCGTGAGCCCGTTCGCGAAGCTCCTGCCTGCGATCCGGCTTCAGCAGAGCCACCGCCTCATCAATGTCGATTCCAAGATCCATTTCCTGTTCCTCTTCAGCTCTCAGCCAAGCGCTGACTTTCTTTCGGTCGCGGTGAGCGTCTCGTTCATGCTGCCTGTGCGATAGCCCTGCAGGTCAAGCGTGACATACGCAAACCCAAAACCCCTGAATGCGGAGGCGATCTCGGAGGCGGAGGCGGCAACATGCGCAATCTCGCCCGGCGGAACCTCGATGCGCGCGATGTCGCCGTGAGAGCGCACCCGCAGCTGCGTGAGGCCGAGACCTGAATCGGCAAGCCACCGTTCGGCGCGCCCAACCCGGTCGAGCGCGGCGGCGGTGATGCGTTCGCCATACGGGAAGCGCGACGCAAGGCAGGCGAACGAGGGCTTGTTCCATGTGGGCAGGCCCATCTGGCGCGACAGCTCACGCACCTCGCTCTTCGCAAGCCCCGCCTCGTGAAGCGGGCTTCGGATGCCGAGCTCGCGCACGGCGCGCCTCCCGGGGCGGAAGTCCCCGTCGTCGTCGCGGTTGGCTCCTTCGACCACGTATGCCAGCCCATTTCTCCGCGCAAGGTCGGCAAGTTTGCCGAACAGCTCCCTCTTGCAGTGGTAGCAGCGATCCGGAGGGTTTTCCGCAAATCCAGGGATGTCAAGCTCTTCCGAATCCACGATTTCGTGCCGAACGCCTTCTGCACGGCAGAACTCCTTCGCCTCCTCCAGCTCGCGCTGCGGGAAGGTATGGGATCGGGCTGTGGCCGCGACCACCCGGTCGCCCAGCTCCTCATGCGCCACGCGAAGGAGAAACGTAGAATCGACGCCGGACGAAAACGCCACGAGAGCGCTTCCCATGTCGCGGAGCAGCGCGCGCAGGCGTTCAAGCTTCGCCGATGCCTCGTTAGAGGTTGCACCGTTCATCTCAGTCCAGGCCTTCCTTCATAGTACCGCTTCCTGTATGGCGGCGGCGAACGCCGCAAGATCCCCGTAGCATCCGGACGCGAGATCGTCCAGCTGCGTTGGTTGGGCGTTCACGATAAAGACCTTTCCGCCGCGCTGAAGCGTGATCCGCGGAATGCCAGCCGCGGGATAGACCGTGAGCGACGTGCCAAGCACAATCATCACGTCCGCCTGCGCCGCAAGTTCCTGCGACCTGACGAACGCCTCCTCTGGAAGGGCCTCGCCGAAGAACGTGATGTCCGGCTTGTATGCGCCGCCGCATTTGCATCGCGGCACGTACGGTTCCCCCAGGCGCTCCAATCCGCCGTTCTCTCCGACCATGGCCATTATCGCATCGAATGGCTTGGCGTCTCCGCATCGGCGGCAGTGGTGCACTATCGGCGAGCCATGCACCTCGTACACGCGCGACGAGCCTGCGCGCTGGTGAAGCATATCGATGTTCTGCGTGATGATGCCCGCGAGACGTCCTGCGTCCTCCAGCCGTTTCAGGGCGTGATGCACAGGGCCCGGAGAGAACGCGCCCAGACCGTACACGAGCTCGCGGCATCCGCGGTAGTAGATGGACGGATCGCGGTCGAACCAGTCGATGTCGAATATACGTTCGGCGTCCGGGTTTCTGTAAAGTCCCTTCGGCCCCCTGAAGTCTGGTATGCCGCAGAGGGTGCTTACGCCTGCGCCAGTCATGGCGGCCACGCATCGCGCGTGCGCTATTGCCTCAATAAGTTTCTGCATATCGTCTGTCTCGTTCACGCGGATGTATTATATCACATCCGCCCATGGGCCATCTGCCGCACATGGGTCGAGAGGTACGAGGATATGACGCGCGTATCGGACGTGACTTCGGGATGGAAGGCGAACGCGGCAATATGCCCGCAGGCGACTGCCGTCGGCACGCCGTCATGGGAAGCGAGCACATCCACACCCTCCCCGACGCGCACAATGGACGGCGCGCGTATGAAAGGCATCTCCACATCCTCGAAGCCGGCGCATGGGCCGACTGTGGTGAAGCTGTCAAGCTGGGTGCCGTAGGCGTTACGACGCACCGTCACGTCGAGAACGCCGAAGCATGGATCGGTTCCCTCCACCTCGCGAGCGAGAAGTATCAGCCCTGCGCATGTGGCGAATACGGGAAGCCCCGCAGCAATGCGCTCCATGAGTGGATTAAATAGGTCTGTGGCGCGCAGCAGACGGCGCTGGGCGGTAGATTCGCCGCCAGGCAGCGCAAGCGCGTCAAAAGGAAGTTCGATGTCGGCGGCGGAGCGGATCTCGAACGTATCCGCACCCGCCCTGCTGAACGCCGCCATCATTTCGGCGAACGCCCCCTGAAGCGCCAGCACACCTACTCGTTTCATGGGCCGCACCTACTTTCCGCGCTCTTCCATTATCAGCTTGATTTCGTCCGCGTTTATCCCAACCATGGCCTTGCCGAGACCTGACGAAACCTCCGCAAGCAGCTTGGCATCCTCCCATCCTGTGACTGCGCGTACGATTGCGGAGGCGCGTTTTGCAGGGTCGCCGCTCTTGAAGATCCCGCTTCCAACGAATACGCCCTCGGCCCCAAGCTCCATTAGCAGAGCCGCGTCAGCCGGGGTGGCTACGCCGCCGGCGGCAAAGTTCACGACGGGGAGTCGTCCATTCTCATGCACGAACCGCAGCTCGTCAATGGGCACGGAAAGCTCCTTCGCCGCCTCGTAAAGCTCGTCCTCGCGCAGCGACGCTATGCGGCGAATGTCGGCCTCAATGCGCCTGAGATGGCGAACTGCCTGCACCACGTCGCCCGTGCCCGGCTCGCCTTTCGTGCGAAGCATGGATGCACCCTCCGCGATGCGGCGCAATGCCTCGCCAAGGTCGCGCGCTCCGCACACGAACGGCGCGCGGAAGCGGTTCTTGTCGATGTGCATCACGTCGTCAGCCGGTGAAAGAACCTCGCTTTCGTCGATGTAGTCGATGCCGATGGCCTCGAGTATGCGCGCCTCCGCGATGTGCCCTATGCGGCATTTCGCCATCACCGGTATTGTGACGGCCTCCTTCACGCGCAGTATCATCTCGGGATCGCTCATGCGCGCCACCCCTCCAGCCGCGCGTATGTCGGCCGGTATGCGCTCCAGCGCCATCACCGCGACGGCGCCTGCATCCTCGGCGATCTTCGCCTCATCCGGCGTGGTCACATCCATGATCACGCCTCCTTTCAGCATCCGGGCCAAATCCCGGTTGGTTTTGCTTCTCTCGTTCTCCATTCCGACTCCTTTCCGCGCCCATCCGGCGCATCGAAAAAACGGCGTGTATTGTACGAAAAGGCGGATATCAATACAATGCAAGAATTGTATGGAATATAAATGCGGCATGTGGTACAATTCGCCGCCATCAGGAGACAGAGAAGGAGATAGTCCATGCCCGTGAATTCATTCGACAACTACAGGATGAGCTGGAAGCCCCAGCGCGACTCACTTGACGCACCTGTTTACCTTTCGCTCGCCGCCAGCCTCGAAAGGGACATCCTATCCGGCGCGCTCCCGCGCGGAACGCGTCTGCCGCCGCAGAGAGAGCTCGCCGACTGGCTCGACCTCGACTTCACCACCGTTACGCGGGCGTTCAACATCTGCCGCGAAAAGAACCTGATCTACGGAATTACGGGGCGCGGCACTTTCGTTTCGCCTTCCCCTGGCGAAGCCTCTCCAGATGACGCGAACGATTCCGCAGGGCCGATCGATCTCGGGATCGTTCGTTCCTTCCCCTCGCTTTCGCGCGGCATAGTGGACGCAATGCACAGCATTCTCAGAAACGGACATGTCGAACGCCTCTTCAGCTATTCCGACCCTGCCGGCTCAGCCCACCACCTCGCAGCAGGAAGGCGAATGCTCGCAAGCCGCAACATCGATGGCGCCTCCGACGGAATCGCCGTGTTCTCCGGAGCGCAGAACGCGCTTTCCGTATCGCTGCTGTCTCTTTTCTCTCCCGGAGATTCACTCGCCGCCGACCCGTACACCTACTCAAATCTGAAAGGCGCTGCGCGGCTTGCGCATGTGAAGCTCGTTCCGGTGCCTGGGGATGAATGTGGAATGTGTGCCGACGAGCTCGATAGACTTTGCCGGAAGCATCAAGTCAAGGGCATCTTCATCATGCCTGAAGCGGCAAACCCGACCGGGATCACCCTTCCCGAACCAAGACGCGACGAACTCGCTGAAGTGGCACGCAGGCGAAATCTCATCATCATAGAGGATGACATGTCCCCATTCGCCGCATCTCCCAGACGCAAACCATTTATCAACCGCCTACCCAATTCGACCGTATACATCGCCGCCTACACCGCGATGCTCGCCCCCGCACTGCGCATCACATACGCTGCATTCCCTCCGGCTTTCAGGGAACGCCTGCTGAAAGGGCTATTCCTTCTCAACCTCAAGGCGGGGTCTCTCGATGCCGAAATCGTAGCCGAACTAATCCTCTCAGGCGCAGCAACGAAGATAATGGCGGACAAGCGTAAAGCCGCGCACCGCGCGAACATGATATTCGACAGAGTCTTTCCCAAATTGGCGTTGACGCCAGATGAAAGACGCGCTAACCGTTTTCCGTTCTTCCGCACCATCCCTCTGCCGCCATCGGAACGTTCCGGCCCCGAAGCCGAGGACTTCTTCAGGGAACATGGAGTGACCGTGATGCATTCCTTCAGGTTCGCGGTGGGAAAGGCTCGTCAGCACGATTTCCTGCGAATCTCTCTTTCGTCGGTCAAAAGCGCAGTGCGGCTGAAAGAAGGATTGAAACGGCTGAAGGCAGCCCTTAGGTGTTTCTGACGGATTTCGTCCGCATCAATCAGCAATCTGCGTCACACATGACACACCATGGCACACGCGTGTGTCAGATTGTCGCATCTTGACCGTTTTTCCCGTGCGTTGGCAAAGTTGGCACGGCAGTTGCTTTAGGAGGGTGTTTCAAAGAAAACAATAAGGAGAAAAAACATGAACACAATGCTGAACATCAATCCGTGGAGCGTCCTGAGCGAACTGCTCGATGCGAACAGTCGAGCGTTCAAGAGCATGAGGGCAAGGGCTTGCGGCCACTTTCCGCCCGTTAACGTGTTCCTGGACGACGACGCAGTAATCGTCGATCTCGAACTCCCCGGCAAAACCGCAAAGGACATCGAGCTCTCGCTCGAACCGCAGGCGGTCGTAATAGTCGATAAGCCCGCAGAAACGACCGACGCGGAAACCGGAAAGCCTACCGAGACTCAACCTGCATGGTCGCGCCGCCTGGAGCTTCCGTTCCGGGTCAATGCCGACAAGGCAAACGCCAAGTTCACGAACGGCATATTGAGAATTGAGCTTCCAAAGGCTGAAAAGACGGGAGTCCGTCACATCACAATCGAAGGTTAATTGAAAGAAAGGAGTTATGAGATGAACGAGGAAAAATACATAGTCCCTTCGGCTACTCTTTCGGAACGTCCGGAGGAATATGAGCTGAAGATAGTGGTTCCGGGTGTCGGCAAAGGCGACGCCGACCTTCACATGGAAGGCAAGACCCTTACGCTGAAAACCCACGCGAAATACCAGAACCCGGCTGGGTTCAAGCAGGTCGCATCCGAATTCGACCGCGTCAACTACGCCATGAGCGTTGAAATCCCCGAAATGGCCGACACTGCAACGCTCAAGGCAAAGATCGAAAACGGCATTCTTACCGTCATCATGCAGAAGCGCCCAGAGACGCAGCCGAAGAAGATCGAAATCCTGTAACTGGCGATGTCCAGATGGGATGAAGGGCTGAGAAGATTCTCAGCCCTATTCTTTTCATTCCACCTGGCCGTTCACGTACGCCTTTCCGCACATTGAACAGCAGGCACCCTCGTTGAGGGCCGCACCGCACGACGGGCATCTTTTCTCAAGAACCTCACCGCAGTGGGCACAGTATCTTCCCTTCTGAAGAGTGATGCGGAAGAACATGCGCTCTCCAACTGCATACTGAATGTTTGACGGGCAATCCGGATCTGGGCAAAAACCAGCCGAAGCCGATGGCTGCATGACTGCTACATCGCTTGACCGGTCTTTCTCCATCAACTCATCAAGGTTCAAGTTGAGACGCGCTGCAAGTTTAGATACGTATTCGCCCGAAAGCTTTGTAGGCTTTCCGCTCTCGAACATTGACAGCGCAGCCTGCTGGCAGCCGATGGATATGGCAAGTTGCGACTGGGTAAGCCCAAGGGCGCGGCGTGCCTCCTTGAACTTAATGCAAACTGTCTTTGGAATGTTCTGCATCTGATTTCTCTCAAGGCCGTGTATTATGCAACAAAGGCGGGTTAATATCAAGCCCCCACTTATAAACAGATATCAACAGACTTATAAACTACTGAGTTATAAACAAGTTATAAACAACCTGTTTATAACTCCTATAATTTATAATACTCTGGAATTGACCGTGCAAAACCAATCGTATGGCAGGGTTAAATATAAAACGAGCGCACCCTTTGAGGTGCGCTCACTGCAACAGCATCATGCGGACTGCATATCGTAAATGAACAGCCTGCAGTCGATAGGCCCATTGTAGAACGGCACCCGATGGGTGTACTTCAGGTTGACAACTCGCGCCAGATCGGGGTTGCCAGTTATCAAGGCTCCCGTCATGCCGCGGCACTTGTCGGCAAGAAATTGCCCTATGCGGTCGTACAGAACCTTCAGCTCTTCCGGGTCTCCAAGACGGATGCCATATTCAGGATTGAAGAATACTACCGGCTTGGAAAATTTCTTTTTTGTGTCTCCATCTGCGCGTGTCACGTCCGCAAACTGCTGGACGTCAGTATCGGCAAAGTCGCATGCCTCAAATTTGATGTGATTGAAAACCCCTGCTGCATGCGCATTGATTTGCGCGTTCTGAATGGCCTCCGGCGAAATGTCGGTTGCTATGATCGGAGGGATGTCCTTTCTCTCCTGTTCTGCCGCCTCCATCACCATGTCCTTGAATATCTGATCCGGCGACACTCCAAAACGCTGCCGGGACGCAACGCGCGGGGCTTTCTCCCCTTGGATGATCTGGTTGTATCCCTTTATGCCCATGAACCCGAACTTGGCCCTCAATGATCCGGGGGCGCGATTCATGGCTTTAATGGCTGCTTCAATGGCTGGAGTCCCTGAACCGCACATTGGCGAAATGAACGGAGATGTGCCGTCCCAACCTGTCGCGTCAATGCATGCTGCCGCAAGAGTCTCCTGCATAGGTGCGGAACCCGGAATCTTGCGGTAACCCCTTTTGGAGAGAGGCATTCCAGAAGTATCCAGATACACTATCGCGGTATCGTTGTTCCAGTGCAGGAACACGCTCGCTCCGCGTTCGTAGTCGCCGCCGGAATCGGGTCTGCGCCCTGCCTTCATCCTGATCTTGTCCACGACAGCATCCTTCACCACGAGCGAGGGAAGGCGCGTATCACGCACAGTGGAGTTGTGAACCGCCGAAAAAACCGTGAAGTATCCATCGGCGTCGATCAGGTTTTCCCAGTCGAGCGAACCCACCTTGTCGTAGAGCTCCCTCACATGGCGGCATCTTCCGCGGAACAGCGGAACAAGCACGCGTTGTGCGGTGCGGAGCCAGAGGTTGAGCTTGAACACGTCACGCAACGCTCCGCGCACTACCACGTAGTTGTCGGACTTGTCTATCGGTTCATATCCGAGCGCCCTTATCTCCTTTTCCGTCCACGGAGCAAGGGTCTTCGCGCAGGAAACGATTATCGGGTAGTCTTTGTCTCGCCAGATGTTCATCAGTTGATGCGCAACGGCATCATCACGTAGAGGAAAGGAACTGAGCACCGGATGATTGCCGGAGAAGAGCCATTGTTCAGTTCGATAGTCACTTCGTCTTCATCGATAGCCTTGAGCGGTTCCTTCACGTAGGAAGGGTTGAATACTATCTCAATCTTCTCGTTGCCGTACTTGATCGGCACCACGTCCTTCGCCTCGCCGATGTCAGCGGCGACGGAGGACACGAGCAGCTGGTTTTCCTCGAACGTGAGGCGTATGGATGACGATTCCTCCATCGTCATCACGCTCGCACGGTCGATTGCGTCGAGGAGCAACTTGCGGTCTACCTCTATCCTCTCCTTGCAGCTGTTCGGTATCACCTGCCTGTAGTTGGGGTAGATTTCATCGAGCAGCTTGGAGTATATCTGCGTGTCTCCGAGGTTGAAGGATACCTGGGACTTCTCGATCGTTATCTTCACGCTTCCGTCGCCGCCGAGCGAACGCTGCAGCTCGGCCACAACCTTCGACGGCAGGATTATGTCGCGCTCCGCAGCAGCGGGAAAATCTATTTCGTGCTCCACGAGGGCAAGGCGACGCCCATCGGTCGCGACCATCGTTAGCTTCCCCTCCTTGAAGCTCATGAGAACCCCCTTCAGGGTCTTGCGCGTCTCGTCCTGCGAAACGGCATAGGACGTCTTGCGGAGCATTTCGCGAAGCGTCGCCTGCGGAAGCGTATAGGCGAACGCATTCTCGGATGCGGGCAGCGCAGGGAAATCGGCCACGGCCATCCCGGAAAGCTTGAACGCCGCGCTCCCTGCGGAAATGCGCGCACGATCCTGCGGATCGACCTCGAGCTCCACAACACCCTCGGCGCATGACGCGATCGTACTGGATAGGAGCTTCACGGGAAGCGTGGTCGCGCCGGCTTCAACCACATCGCAATCGACCGTAGACTTCACCGATATGTCGAGATCGGTCGTGACAAGACTGAGCTTGCCTTCCTTCGCTTCCAGCATGGCGTTCTGGATGATCTGGAGAGAACCCTTCCCTGCCACGATGTTCTGAACCTTCTTGAGGCCTTCGATGAATTTCGAACGGATGATCTTGATCTTCATTTCTCTGAACTCCCTTTAGTTCCTTTGCCCGTGTATTGTACCCTAAGACGGGTATTAAAGTAAAGAGTTATTATTCTATTATTATGTGTGTTCACAACTCGCACAACTCGCCCGCACCCCTGATTCCATTGGCTTCTGTGCTCCTCTGAGATGTTCACATCCCTTTGTTTTCCTGTTGGCTTTTTCTCGCATCTTCTCTTCCTTGTTCCCTTCTGTCGATAAGGCACGCCTTTGTGGACAGCATTTGCACGGCTTGTGAACAGGTTGTCAAATGATTATCTCCGATGGTTTCCTTCCGAGATGCTCCGCAATCGATTCGATGGTTTTCTTCAGCTCCGGCTCCACGTCTATCCTTTTCTGTATGGCCTGTGACCCGTGCAGTATTGTGGTGTGGTTGCGCTTGAACCCGTCCGCCACCACCTCCAGCGAAAGGCCCGTGAGCTTGCGCGCGAGGAACATCGCCACCTGCCGCGCGGTGGAGAGCGGCTGAGAGCGGTTCGTCGTGAGGATGTCTCCGTACGACAATCCGTATGTGCCGCACACCGCCTTTATTATCTCCTCCACGGAGAGGCGGCGGATCGTCACCTCGTCCTCGGTAAGCTCCTTCAGCAGCACATGGGCAATTTGCTGGGTTATTTGGACGGATGGATTCGCCTCCATGTACCTCATCACGAGAGTGAGAGCCCCTTCCATTGCCCGCACAGACGAATGGATGTTCTCGCCGATGTACGTGAGTATCTCTTCGGGTATCCTGTGCGGAAATTTTCGCGCCTTCGACTTCAGGATCGCCACGCGAGTCTCGTATGAAGGCGACTCGATCTCTATCACTATTCCCTGCTGGAAACGCGATATGAGGCGCTCCTCGAAGCTGTTGAGCTTCTTCGGCGGAACATCGCACGTCATCACCACCTGTTTTCCGTAGGTCATCAGGTCGTTGTAGGTGTTGAAGAACTCCTCCTGGAACTGCACCTTGCCGCCGACAAATTGCACGTCATCGAGCAGCAGCAGATCTATGTGGCGGTAGCGCTTGCGGAACGCGTCGAGTGCCTTGTTCGAAATTGCGGTGATGTATTCGTTGAGGAATGTCTCGCTCGTGATGTAGCATACGCTCTTGGACTGGTCATGCCTGATCACGTGGTGGCCTATCGCCTGCATCAGGTGCGTCTTGCCGAGTCCCGCGCCGCCCCATATGAAGAAAGGGTTGTTGGTGTTGCCGCCCGGCTCCTTCGCTATCGCTTCGGCAATTGCGCAGGCGAACGAGTTTGACGGCCCCTTCACGAAGTTTTCGAACGTGTAGTTGGCGTTGAGCGGGATGGTTGAGTTGAAATGGCTCTGCTTGAGCTTTATCCTCTGCGTGTCGCCGAGAATCGCCCTGTTCTCCTCCTCGCGCTTCCTCTCCTCCGCAAGTCTCGCCTCATCGGTCACGAGGAACTTTACAGTCACGTCCGCTGCCGCCCCAGCCTTCACGAGCGCTATGCGGAGAGGTTCGGAATACAGGGAAGAGTAGAAGTCGGCGGCGTACTGGTCGGCTACGCCTATGACGAAGACATTGCCGTTGAGCTCATGGGAGGCGAACGCCGCCGCATGGCGATCCCATCTCCTGATGTCGTCCGGCGACACAAGAGAAGTCTTGTACAACGCGACCGCTATGTCCCATAGGTCTGCACGCACTGTGTTCAATTCTGTCATCTTAACCTCTAAGCTCTTTTGAATGGCATGTATTAAATCATATTCCTCCCTAATATTCAATCAGGAAAAAATACAAACATGTCAACAAGTTATGCACAGCTTTCTGTGCATAACTCCAATCCCCGTTTCATGGCTCATTTCCCTAAAAGTGCCGCCCTTCCACGGATCAGACGGGTTGCTGCAATCCACACTGCCATGCTCCCAAGTGGCAATCTACCTGATTTATTGGCAATTCATATTTGTCGCTGCGTCTTGTGCATAAGTTGTTCACAAGTTCTATCATCTTTTTCGCAAAACCCTGTTGACAAAATAAGCCATTGCGTGAAACCCCTGAAAATAAAGGATGAAATGCACTTCAGCCCGATTTTGAATGTCGCATAACGGAATAATTTATTTTTTTCTTGCATGTTGATAAGTGTTTGCTATATGGTATAATCTCCGTCCGTGAAAAGAGAATTCGATTTGATAGTCGTTGGCGGTGGACACGCCGGTGTCGAGGCCGCTCTGATAGCCGCAAGGATGGGCGTTAAAACCCTTCTCGTGACTTGCAGCATAGACTCCATAGCCAAGATGCCATGCAATCCATCCATCGGTGGACTCGCCAAAAGCCACCTCGTGTACGAGCTTGACGCGCTCGGCGGCGAAATGGGTTTCAACGCTGATCAGACGGCCCTTCAGGAAAAAACCCTGAACACCTCGCGCGGTCCTGCCGTCCGCGCCACACGCGCCCAATGCGACAAGAGACTCTACACGGAACGAATGCAGATGGTGGTGCTCCACCAGTCAAACCTCACCGTAATCGAGGATGCAGCAACCGATATTGCCGTGGACTTCTCCCGTACGGCGGCATCCAGTCATGATGAGGGTGATTCTGTCCATACTGCCCCATCACCAGACAATGAACGCATCATTCCGCAAAGGCACGGAACTGTGACAGGTGTGGAGACAGCCGGATGTGGAAGCTTCACCGCCAAGGCAGTTGTTGTGACGAGCGGCACAGCCCTTCACGGGCGCATCTTCATCGGCCATGAAGTGCATGAATCCGGTGGCGATGGACGCCCCGCTTCCGATCTTCTCTCGGATTCCCTGAAGCGTCTGGGCTTTGAGATGATTCGTCTCAAGACAGGTACACCGCCACGCCTTAAGGCATCGAGCTGCGATTTCTCGTGCTGCACCGAACAGAAAGGCGAAACGCCTCCTCCTCTGTTCAGTCTTCGCAGCCATTGTTCCACGTGGAACAATCTCGGCAAACAGGCAGCCTGGACGATTTCCCAAGCCGCCCCTGCCACCATATGCCAAAACCATGAACATTGCACAGGCGACGGTCAAGGAGGTAAACCGGAATGTTCCACGTGGAACATTCCAAATATCTCGTGCTGGATGACCCATACAACCCCGCGTACGCACGACATAATACGCTCCCACCTGCCTGATTCGGCCCTCTATGGAGGCCCTATAACAGGTACGGGCGTGCGCTACTGCCCCTCGATTGAGGACAAAATCGTCCGCTTCGGCTCCGCCGAACATCACCATGTAATGCTCGAACCGGAGGATATCGACGGCAATGTCATCTACCCAAACGGTCTTTCATGTTCACTGCCGCGCAGCGTCCAGGAGGAAATGGTACATTCCGTCCCAGGCCTTGAACATGCCGAGTTCATCAAATACGCCTATGCCATCGAGTATGACGGCATCGATGCCAGAGAGCTGCGGCATACGCTGGAATCCAAGCGCATATCTGGTCTCTACTTTGCCGGACAGGTCAATGGCACAACGGGATATGAGGAGGCCGCCGCGCAAGGAATCATGGCCGGGATAAACGCCTCATTCAGCGTGAAAGGGGAACCACCACTTGTGTTCAGCCGCCAGGATGCCTACATTGGCGTGATGATTGACGATCTTGTCACAAAGGGTACCGATGAACCTTACAGGATGTTTACCTCACGTGCCGAACGCCGCCTCATACTGCGTCAGGACAACGCACGGTACAGGCTGATGGAGGCGGCGGACAGGATAGGCGTACTCCCTGATGCGATACGCAGGGAAACGCATGAATTCGCCCGTCTCATCCAGCTCCATCTGCATGACCGTCCCGCAAAGCTTGCCACCGTAGCTCTGCCGCTGCCCGTCCTCCAGCAGATAGCCATCATGCGTCAGTATGAGGGCTATATCAGGCAGGAGGAGCAGAACGCGGCACGGGCGAAAAGGGATGAGCTCACGCGCATCCCGGACTGGCTCGACTACGATAAATGCCCTGCGGTTCGCTTTGAAAGCCGTGAGAAACTCAAGAAGTGGCGTCCTGAGACCTTGGCGCAGGCATCCCGAATACCGGGCGTAAACCCTGCGGACATAGCGGTGCTTGCGGTGATAATCCATCGCGGACACCACTGAGTTCATCACCGCCAACCCCACACGCCAGCACTCATCTAAACAATTATGCGCGTGTCCTTTCGTGTCGTTGGGAAAGGACGAATTATGCACAACGTGTGCGGCTTCAGGCCGCTTTTCGTGTCCGGCGGCGTGTCCGCACGGCGCGTTGGGGGCAACGCGCCCTCCAACGCATAACCGCTGCGCAAGTGAGGGCCGAGCCCTACC
>CAMPAA010000042.1 GCA_946631345.1 uncultured Verrucomicrobiota bacterium | reverse complement strand
ACCGGTGAACCCTTCGGCCGCCGAGAGGTTCCGCGACACGATGTCCAACGTCTCGCATGGCGTTTTCGCCAATGTGCAGAAGCTGCCGCCGAACACAGGACGCATGGTTGTGGTTGCTGGGGCCGCGATTGCTCTGCTCGTGCTAGTTGCGTGGGGCGTCACCGCCCTCTACAAGGCAACCACGCCACAGGACAATCCGACGAAGCCAACTGCAAAGGAAGAGGTTAACTCCGCGCCAAAGGAGAACTCGGCAAAACCTGTCGCCAAGAAGGAAGAGACCAAGAAGGAAGAGGCCAAACCAGAGGTAAAGAAGGAGGCGGCCAAGCCTGCCGCCCGAAAACCGGGCGAGCTGAAATCCTCCGGCATTCAGATCCCAGCCCTATACATCGATTGACCATGCTCTGCGAAATTTGCCACGAGAACGAAGCAACAGGAGTGTTGCACCGCAAGGACGCCAACGGCGATGACGACGAACTATACGTCTGCAAAAGCTGTCTGGCCAAGCAGAACTCCGGCACGGGCAAGAAGAAGGCGGACGACGGAGGAAAACCAACAATACTCACTCCAGACGGCGAAGAGCCGCCAGCGTTCATCAGGAACTTCCTTGATGCGGCCGTTGGCCTGATCGAGGGCGTCGCGAATTCGGAACCGCTCCATGTGCGCAAATGCCCCGTATGCGGACGCACCTGGGAGCAGATCAAGGAAAGCCGCGCTGTAGGATGCCCGGATTGCTGGGCGCAGTTCGGCAAGGAGATCAGGAAGGAGTTCCTTGTAGGCTCATACGGGCCCCGGCATATCGGGAAAATCCCGGAGAAGGCTCCAGACGGGAAGCCCTCGCGGGCATTTCTTGAGAAGGAGCTTAAGGATGCCGTCGCACGGCAGAACTACCGCAAGGCGGCACGCATACGCAAGGCGCTCGACGAGCTCGACAACGGAAAAGCGAATGGAAACGGCGGCGCGGCATGAGCGACTTGGAGATAGAGCAGTCGGACATATTCTCGGATGGCTTTGTGTGCCTATATCGCCAGCGCACCGACCTCCCCTTCACGCCGGAGAACATCATCCATATAGAGTCCGAGTTCGCGTCACTCTCCAGGCTCCATGCGGCTTTCTCGTCCGCGATGCGCGAAGAGGCCAAGATCGCCGCAGACCATCCGCTTGCGTGGAACCCGGAGTTCGGATACGTGACCGCCCGGCCTGAATTCTGCGGTACCGGCCTGGAGGTGTCTGGCATGTTCCATTTGGAGGCGCTCCACCTCATCGGAGACCTTGACCCCGTCCTCAACGCTCTGGAAGGTCTGCGGATGGAGGCCAATGGCTACTGCGGCGGCGGGATGAAGGATGCCGCCCACCTGTACCGGATCGCCAACTCACGGCAGCTCGGCATCGACGAACGCGACCTGACCGCTCGTGTCGGGCGCGTGTTCACCGATCTCGTCCAGCAGGAATCCAACGCCCGCATCCGCCTTGTCGATGAGCTGCCGCGCGTGTTCGAGGACGCGATATCGCGTTCGATCGCAATCCTGCGCTCCTGCCGGCTGCTTTCTGAATGGGAGCTGCTGGACATCATATCGCCCCTGCGGATCGCCGCCGAACTCGACTTCCTAGACCACTTCTCCCGCGAAGAGGCGCTGGCTCTCACCCGCTCGCGCCTCGCCATGTCCGACGGGCAGGCACCTGCGACATGCGAAGAGCAGCGCGAACGCGACCGCCGCGATGCCGCACTCGCCGACAAGGTGAACCGCCGTTTCAAGAGCGTGCGCCTCAATGCACGCGGCAAGGACTACCTTTCATGAACGAAATCTACACACCATACGCACAACAGGCGCTCGACGGCGCGGAAGCCGTCGCCCGCCACTACAACCACGCATACATCGGCACCGAACACGTGCTCGCCTGCATCCTCAAGATGGAGAACTGCAACGCGTGCAAGCGCCTTGCGGCACTCGGCCTCGACAACGAAGACCTCGGCATGGAGCTTGACCGCATGATCGGACGCGGCGAAGCCCTCATGTCGCGAGGTTCATTGCCGCTCACTGCACGCACAAGGAAGATACTGGAGTTCGCAAAGATCGAGGCAATGCGAATGAAGGCCGAGAAAATCGGCACGGAACACATAGTGCTCGCAATGCTACGCGAGGGCGAGTCCGTCGGCGCGCAGATTCTCTTCGGCCACGAAATCACCGCGGAGACTTTCCTGAATGCCGGCGACACCTCCGCAGACGCGTCAGACAGAGCCGACGACACCAGGCGCAACGCGGAATCCACTGCCGACCCAGAGCCGGACGCATCCGGCGACGAGGATGACGACTCCGACATCTCGGAACCGGACGGGAAATCCGCCAAGGGCGGCAAAAAGATCAAGACGCCCGCCCTGAACACCTATGGTCGTGATCTCACGAAAGCTGCGGCGAACGGCGAACTGGATCCAGTGATAGGACGGAAAAAGGAGATTGAGCGCATCATTCAGATCCTTGCGCGCCGTACCAAGAACAACGCAGTGCTTATCGGAGAGGCCGGAGTAGGCAAGACCGCAGTCGTGGAAGGACTGGCCGAGGCGATAGCCGCCGGAGACGCACCTGAACGCATGCGCGCAAAGAGGGTCATTTCTCTCGACATGACCAGAGTCGTGGCAGGTACGATGTACCGTGGACAGTTTGAGGAGCGCCTCAAGCAGCTCATAGAGGAAGCAAAGAACACCAAGAACTGCATCCTGTTCCTTGATGAGATACATACTCTCGTGGGCGCTGGCGGGGCGGAGGGCGCGATGGACGCCGCCAACATACTGAAGCCGTCTCTGGCGCGTGGCGAGATACAGGTGATCGGTGCCACCACGATGAAGGAGTACCACAAATCCATCGAGAAGGATGCCGCCCTCGAACGCCGTTTCCAGAGTGTGATGGTCGAGGAGCCGTCGCAGGAGGACACCGTCGAGATCCTAAAAGGCATCGCACCGCGCTACGAGAAGCACCACAACGTAAAGTACGATCCCGAGGCGCTCCAGGCCGCAGTGCGTCTGACGGCTCGCTACCTGCCGGCAAGGCTCCTTCCGGACAAAGCCATCGACGCCATCGACGAGACGGGTTCGCGCGTACGGATGAAGAACGCCGTGCGCCCGCCGGACATGCGCGCCGAAGAGGATCACATAGCTGAACTCAACCTGAAGAAGCAGGATGCCGCCAACCGCGGAGTCTACGAGGAG
Source organism: uncultured Verrucomicrobiota bacterium (assembly GCA_946631345.1). Lineage (GTDB taxonomy): Bacteria > Verrucomicrobiota > Kiritimatiellia > RFP12 > UBA1067 > UBA1731. The sequence continues at coordinate 13,917 of CAMPAA010000042.1, read as the reverse complement.
GCCGCAAAATGGCGAGATGCCGAGAAGTCCGCCAAGGCCGAGCTTCGCAAAAAGCTCGACGCATGGAGGGCTGAGCACGCCGAGAAATTCGTCGCTGTCACCGCCGACGACATCGCCGCCACGGTCGCATCCATTAGCGGAGTTCCAGTGGAGCGAATGAGCTTTGCCGCAGCAGAAAAGCTCCTTGGCATAGAAAAGGACCTGAACACGGTCGTGATAGGCCAGACCGAGGCAATATCCTCCATAGCGCGTGCACTGCGCCGCAGCCGCGCAAACCTCGGCGACCCGAAGCGGCCGATCGGCAGCTTCCTGTTCCTCGGCCCCACGGGTGTTGGCAAGACGCTTCTCGCCAAGATGCTTGCGGAAAAGGTGTATGGCGACCCCAAGGCGCTCATCTCGCTCGACATGACCGAATTCTCGGAGAAGTTCACGTCCTCACGCCTCGTCGGCGCGCCGCCCGGATACGTGGGCTACGACGAAGGCGGCCAATTGACGGAGCGTGTCCGCCGCCGTCCGTACTCCGTGGTGCTGTTCGACGAGTTCGAGAAGGCGTCGCCAGACGTGATGAACATGCTGCTGCAGATTCTGGACGAAGGCAAGCTCACCGACGGCCAGGGACGCGCGATTGACTTCAGGAACACCATCATAATCGCCACCGCAAATCTCGGATTCGACTTCGCCCGGGAGGGCAAGTCGTTCGGATTCTCGCAGGAGGAGGCTTCCACCTCCTACGATACACTCAAGGAAAAGCTGCTCGGCGAAGCCAAGCGCACATTCCGTCCGGAGCTGCTGAACAGGTTCGACGAGACGATCGTGTTCCGCAAGCTCGACACAAAGAACGTTGAGACGATCCTCGGCCTGGAATTGGCGCTGCTCCGCAGCCGCCTATCCGAAAAGGATATGACCCTGGAGCTGGACAAGAAGGCCGTCGCGTTCCTCGTCAATCAGGGCTCGGACGATGCAATGGGCGCCCGCCCGCTCCGCCGCGCCGTTCAGCGCCATGTCGAGGATCCGCTCGCAGAACTTCTGCTCGGCGGCTCGCTCAAGCCAGGCAGGATCAAATGCACCACCACGAAGGACGGCAAACTTTCATTCAGGCAGTGAGCCGTCTGTAAATGCAACAGCCCATCCATCATGGAACGGAGCTGAACCCCGCCGATTCGGCGCAACCTCTCACCTACTCACAATACGCAAATGGCGCGGCAGCTGCCGCGCCCATGCGCTTCATGCGCCACAGCCAGAACGACGGCGGAATTTCATTGGTTCTTGCCTCGCATGAAAACGCATTCAATTGTCTTATAACCCCCATAAACCTCCGCGTCTCTGCGCCTCTGCGCGAAATATAAAAACCACGTGCGCCCTCAACTGCCGTTTTTAGGCTTAATCAACGTCGTTCACTTGCCCAACGCACCCAGCTCGATCACCGCCTTCATCGGGAAGTGGTCGGATGGATAGAAGTTGTCGCCGTAGAAGTCGCCGAACGTCTCATGGCTCGCCACGCGCGTGCCTGGCGTGAGGAAGATGTGGTCGATGCGGTTGCCCGCCTTCGCGTCCTCCTTCTCCGGCGGCACGAAGCGCCAGCAGTTGTCCGTGCGGAACGGGCCGGTCGGCGGCGTTTCGCTTATTTCGTAGGCGCGCGCCAGCGTCTTCTTGGCAAGCTGAATCTGCGGCGACTCGGCGCGTGAGTTGAAGTCGCCCATGAGCATCACCGGCAGATTCTTCGTGTTGCGGGCGCGAATCTCGGCAAGGATGAGCGCCATGCCCTTCTCGCGCGCCTCCTGGCTGCGGTGGTCGAAATGGGTGTTGAAGAACAGGAACTCGCGCTTGTCCTTCATGTCCTCCATCTTCGCCCATGTGCAGGAGCGTATGCACATCGTCTTCCACGACTTCGACCCTGGCACGTCCGGCGTCTCGGAGATTGCAAACCAGCCCCAGTCCAGCACCCTGAACCTGTCCTTCCTGAAGAAGATGCCGTTGGCATGGCCCGTGTTGCCGCGCTCTGTGTCGTTCGTAGCCACGCCCACGAGCCCCCAGCCCGGAAACGCATTGCGGATGTAGTCCGCCTGCTGCGAGCAGACTTCCTGAAGCCCCATCAGGTCGAAGCCCTTCTCCTCGATCAGTCCGGTGACGCGTGGCATCCGCGCCTCCCATTTCGGAAAGCGCGGGTTCTTCTCCCACTTGTCCATCGTGGCGAGCCGTATGTTCCACGTGCCAAGCCTAATCGGCGAGGCGAACGCCGCCGCCGCAAGACAGAAAACCGCTGAGATAATGGCGCTTCTATGCATGGACTTCACTGAATTATGATTGCCGTGCCAGGTTTATGCGGCGCGGTATAGACGAGCCTTGTGCCATCGGCCACGGCGACAGTTCCGCGCCGGGCGATACCTGTGTTGACGAAGGAGAGGTTTGCGGCAAGCACATTCAGCGCTGCGGTCGAGTCTTTGCCGCATTCAATGATCGTGACGCTCTCCTGCGGATGCTTCTTGCTGAACGCCGCCGCGTCCAGCTGTATCCCCGCGCCCGCATCGGCGGTCATTCCGCCAAGGATTGTGAGCGGAACGACGTCGGGATCTGCCGGCAGAGCAAAAGACAGCGCGGCGGACGCTCCAATCGAAAGCGAGCCGACAACCTCTTCTTTAACAACCGCCGTGCCGGACGAGATTTCCGCGTTGTCCATGTAGCGCGGCAGCACACCGCCCGTCCAGTTCGCCTTCGCGGAGAAGTCGCCGTCGCCGCCGCCCCATGTCACCGTCTTCGCGCCAAGCGCAATGCGCTTCTTGTCGAGAGCAGAGTTGAACGCGATTTCGGCGTCTGACAGCTCACGATTGTACAGGCGGATCGCATACACCTCTCCGCCCCAGGGACGATTTCCGCCTGTCTTGTTATCGCCGACGATGATTTTTGATTCGCAGGTGCTCCAGCTGTCGCTGTACGCGCCGTCAGACCTTCTTGCGCCATCGCCATAGGCGAACTCGGCCGTCGCGGAAGCATTGGTGTAAGTCGCCGCCATCGTGCGCACGGCATTGGCGTTGAAATCCCATTTTACGATCTGATGACTGCCGACGAGACCGGAAAACCACGCCATCGTTCCGACTCCGTTAAACACGGCTATCTGACGCCCCGAATTTCCGCTATTGAACAGGAAGCGACCGGCGCTGGTCTTATCCGTATCACGATAGGCGACCTCGAACGTCCTGTACGCAGGCGCCGCGCTGTTGCGGTACGCCGCTGCACCATTCGCAACGAGTCCATTGCCCGACGCCGCCCATGAACCGTTTGCGGTGAGCGTCAAGTCATACGCACCCTTCAGATCGTTCCAGGTTGCAGACTCCGGATTGTGCGCAACACCTGCCGCAAAGTTGTTTTCGCCGTCCCACTGCGCAAGAAGCGCGTCGCGGCCCTTGTAGTTTTTGTTAGACAAGAAGCGAAGCCTGTCGATCTTGTTGTTGTACGACAGCTCGGCCTTCGTCAGACGTCGGTTATAGAGGCGGATTGCGTATATCTCGCCATACCATGGATAGGAATTGTAGCCCTCTATCAACCTGCCGCCGAGGACAAGCGTTTTGCTGGAAGACCAGTAGTTGTTGTGCAGTCCGTCGTTCTTCTGCGCGCCGTCGAAGTAGAGCGACGCAACAGAATCGCCTTCGTAAACACCGGCGAGACTGCAAACCTCATTTGTGTTGAGCGTGAAACTGGCGTACGGCGTGGTGGGACCCTGATAGTAGCAGCCATCAAGATACACTTTGCTTGAGTCGAACAGGACATGCCGCGCATCGTCGCCACTGTTCAGAAGAATTCGCCCGCCGCTCCTCGTCATGCGATAGACTACTTCGATTGTCTGATATGCGGGCGCAGCTGTCTCTCCGACGGCTGACGGCCCGTTGACGACAAGCGCGTCGCCGTCCGCGTTCCAGCTACCGTCCTCCGTCAACGAGAGATCGAGGTCGCCCACAAGATCCTTCCACACCGTCGCCGCCGCGTCGTGGACGCCCCTTCCGGCGTTGTCTTTGCCGTCCCACTGCGCAATCAGCCCGTCCTGCACGTAAAGAGAGCTTTCGGACGGCTGGAACCTGGCGCGGTCGATGGCGGCGTTGGCGGCGATTTCCTCCGCCGTCAGCACAGTGTCGTAAAGGCGGATGGCGTAAATCTCGCCGAACCAAGGATAGGATTCATTAAGAAGTCTGCCGCCGACTGCAACCTTGGCGTCACCGACTAACCAGTTGTTGGCGTGGTTTCCGTCATCGCGAACGGCACCGTCGCAATACACGTCCGCGACATTGTCGCCCGTGTATGTGGCCGTCGCCGTGCAAAGCGCCTCGGTGTCAAGCGACCACTTGAAACACTTGTCGTTGCCGCCGGAACTGCCGTTGCCGTTGAAATAGACCTGCTTTTCAGCGGAATCTCTGGGGTCGAGTGCAACAATCCGCGACTTGAGTCCGCTTGCGAACAACACCTGCCCGTTCATCTTGGACATCTTGAACACAATCTCTATCGTCTTATACGCCGGCGCGGCGCTTGTGCCTTGTGCGCCCATGCCGTTGACATGCAGAGCGTTGCCGAGAATGTTCCATCGCCCCTTGGTCGTCAATGTCATGTCAAGGCTGCCCTTGAGGTCCTTCCAGACCGTCGCGTTCGGGTCGTGAGTTCCAGTGCCGGCGTTGTCAATGCCGTCCCACTGGGCGATCAGTCCGCTCTGCACGTAGCTGGAACTATCGTAGGCGAATGCGCCCAATGCAACTATCGATATCACTCCAGTTATCAGCAACTGCTTCATTTTGACTGCTCCTTTTAGCGAGGTTGACGAATTGTGGACGAATGGCGCGAAGCCAATTTCTAAGATGCCATGGCCTTGAGCTCCTTGATCTGAACGGCCATCTTCTCTGCAAGCGCGGCATCGGGCATTACGAGGTCCGGCAGACGCGAGAACGGAATCATCTCAACCGTGAACGGGCCTTCATAGCCGATCTTCGCGAAGGCGGCGAAGAGCTTCTTGAAGTCCACGACGCCCTTGAAGAGATCGTCCCCGAATCCATGCAGCCCGCCCGCCGAATCATTCTCCTCGAAGTTCTTGAGGTGCACCGCCTTGATGCGGTCGCCAAGTATCTCCGGGAAGTCCTCTGGGCGGCAATTGAGGCAGCAGTTCGCGGCATCGAAGTAGATGCCCACGCGCTTCGATCCGAACTGGTCGAGAAAGAGCTTCCACTCCATCGGCGAGATGAGGAATCGGTTCCAGACGTTCTCAAGCGCAAGGTTCACGCCCAGCGCCTCGGCGGCCGGCACCAGTTCGCGGATCGACGCCGTGGCGTTCTCCCAGGCGTTCTTGTACGAGACCTCGGCATGGGAGGCGTCCCAGGCGACTCGCGTCGCACCCGGCACTACGAGCACCGTCTCCGCGCCAATCCACGCCGCCAGCTGGAGATACTTCTTCACGAAGGCGACGGCCTCTACGCGCTCGGCGGGATCGTCGGCGCAGAGCCACTTGCCCCAGCCCGCACCCGTCGCGAGGGAACGCAGCCCCACGCCCTTCGCCTTCGCATAGGCGGCGAGCGCCTTCGCCTCGGCCTCGTCCGTCTCGACGGGCAGGCAGTCGCCGACGGTCAGCTCCACGCCATCAAGGCCCTGCGCCGCCGCCCAGTCGATGAATTCGCGCGGCTTCTTCTCGCCGCCGAATCCACAGTATATCCATCCGTTAAGTGCGATGTATCGGCTCATATCCGCACCGCCTTTCCGGACTTCGCGCTCTTCTCTTCGGCGAAGATCAGCTTCATGGTGTTCTCCACGGAATCAATGGTCTGGTACTTCTCCGGCTTCACGCCCTTCGCCACGCAGTTGACGAAGTAGGCGAGTTCCTGGTGCCAGCCTGTAGGCCCGGCCTTCACGTCGAGCTTTGGAGCAAGCGCCTTGCCCTTCACCGGATAGATGTGGTAGCCGGAGGCGTCGAGCTTCAGCGTCGCCTTCTCGCAGACGATGGTGAAGCTCATCTCGAACGGAGTCCCCTTCGCCGCCGCCCAGCCGCCCTCGGCCATTACGAGCGTTCCGTCGCCGTAGTCGTAGGTGGCGACAACATGATCGATGCCGCCCTTCGAGACGATGCCTGCCGCGCCGACGGCGGTCACGGACTTGGGCATCCCGAAGAAGTAGTTCACTTCGTCAGTATCGTGCACGTGCAGATCGAGGAGCGCGCCGCCCGACCGCGCGCCGTCCATGAACCAATTCTGCCAGGCGTTTCCATCGACGGAGGGCGATATGCGCTTGAAGGTCGCGGACTTCATCTTCCCCGCCTTGCCGCTACTGAAGTACTCGTACGCATGGCGATACTCAGGCCAGGCGCGCACGCACAGGCCCACGTTGAAGAAGGTCTTGGCCTTACGCGCGGCGGCGACGATCTTCTTGAGTTGTGCGGCGTCGCGGCAGAGCGGCTTCTCGCAGAAGACGTGCTTCCCGGCGGCGAGCGCCGCGCACACGAGATCGGCGTGGTCCGGCGTGGGCACGCAGATGTCAACCACGTCCACGTCTGCGTTTGCGATGAGCGCAAGGCCGCTTTCGTACACCGTCACCCCCGCGAGGTTAAGCGGCTTGGAGTTGTCGCCGCCGCCGATGTTGCCGACCACCGCAGAGATGTCGCCCTTGCGCTTCTTCGCGTCAACGTCCGCGAGCGCAACTACCTTTGCGTTCTTCATTCCGCCGTACACGCCCCAGTGGGTAGTGCCCATGAAGCCGAGTCCTACGATTCCAACCTTAACCTGTTTCATAGATTCTTGCTGTGCTCCTTGTTCTTGATGCGCGTAATTATACACGATTCGGCGCTACTCCATTATCAAAATCGGAAACGCATATTGTCAATATCGGAAGGTCGTGATATACTTCCGCGCCATGGCAACCATTAGAAACCAGAGACGCATCCTCGTGGTGATCCCCACATCCACGCTCACCCAGCGTCAGCTCTTGGAAGGTCTGCTGGAGTATGCCCACGAATCGGCGTCCAGCTCCTGGCAGTTCCACCTCGACCTGCGGGACCTGAACCGTCAACACCTGAAGGACCTGAAGTCCTGGAACTGCCGAGGCATCATCGCCTACATCCTGAACGACCGGGAGCGGCAGGACTTCATCGCCACGGGCCTTCCGGCGGTGTTCATCGAGCCGACGCTCTCAAAGCCGATTCCGCACATGCCGCGCAACATCGTCACCTTCATCAACGAACACGCCGCCGAAGGGCGCACAGCGGCGGACTACTTCATCAAGCGGCTCTACCGCTCGTTCGCCTACATCGGCACGGCCAAGCCGACCTTCTGGAGCGGCGAACGCATGAAGGGCTTCTCCGAGCGGCTGAAGGAATACGGATTCGCGCCGGCCATCTACCCGTCTCCGCCGCCCCGCGAGCAGAACGACTTCGCCCTCGAATCGCGGCGCCTGGTGAAATGGCTCCGCAAGCTGCCGAGGCAGACCGCCCTCTTCTGCGTCCACGACCGCCGGGCGCAGCAGGTGATCGCAACGGCCACCGCCGCCGGCCTGCGCATACCGGAGGACATCGCGGTTCTCGGCGTGGACAACGACGAGCTGCTGTGCGAGATGACCGTACCGGCCATATCGTCCATACCGGTCGACGACCACGAACGCGGACGGGCCGTAGGCGAGGCGATGGACGCCCTGCTGGAGCGCCGACCGACGAGGCGCGTCCGGATAACGCGCCACAACACGGTAATCACGCGCACCTCCACCGACGCACAGGCCATTTCCGACCCGTTTGTCGCGCGAGCCGTCGCCTACGCGCGCGCCCACATTTCAGAGCACCCCGCTCTTCAGGAGCTCGCCAACGTTGCAGGGTGCTCGACAACAATCCTCAACCGCCGTGCGCACCGTGCGCTCGGCCATACCATCACCGATGAAATCACCCGTATTCAGATAAACGTCGCAATCGAGCAACTTGCCAACACCGACCACACGGTCTACGAAATCGCCCTAAAATGCGGCTTCTGCAGCGCCGCACACCTATGTATGCGCATAAAGGCCCTCACGGGGCTCTCCCCCAGCCACTACCGCCGCAATCAAAGCTCCGCCGGAGGCTGACTTCACTTACGCCCTTCAGGGTTCTGCCGCTGGCCATTTAGGTAGTCTGTCAGCCAGAGCGGCAGATCGACACCGGCGCGTTTCATGCTTACGCAGTAATCATCGAAGTCGAACGGGATATGCCGAAAGGATACCTTGCGCGTCTCGGAATCGAAAATCACGTAGTTCGTCTCGAATTCGCAGCGCGGATAGCCCACGGCCCCTACATTCACAACATACCGAACGCCAGGCGCAAGCGCGAAATCCTCCGGCGGCAGAAGCGACACCCGGTCCTCGGTCATGCCCCACACGCAAGCGGCGTGGGTGTGGCCTACGAACGCGAGCGGTATCCCCTGCGGAAGCGCTTCAAGTGTCTGCTCGGCATCCCACTCCGAAAGCACATAGCCGAACCCGGCCTCCGCACCACGTGCCCGCCGGTGGAACTCTCCGTGGGCGGCGGCGAAATCCTCCCGCACCACAGACATCGGCAGTCGGGCAAGCCATGCGACATCCTCTTCATCCAGCATCTGCCTGTGGCGGGACACCGCCTTCTGGGCGCGCGGGATGAAGAACATCGTGCTGACCTGCCGCGCTACCGCGGCATCGTGGTTGCCGGCAAGCACAGTATCGCATTTTTCGCGGCACAGGCGAACCGCACCTACGGGATCGGGGCCGTATCCCACCACGTCGCCAAGGCAGAACCGCTCATCCACGCCCTGCGATACGGCATCGGCCAGCACCTTCTCAAGGGCTGGCGGGTAGGCATGGACATCTGACAGGAAGGCGTATCGCATCGTTCAACCCTGCACCGTCTCGCGTTCGCGCGCGACAAGCTGCGCAAGCTCCTTTTCGTCCGGCACCTTGCGGAAATATCGGTAGTTGAGCACCCAGCATGACGGATGACGGCGGATGACCGCCTCGAGATCGCGGATGCAGCGCTGGGTGAAGCGCCACACCTCGCGCGCCTCCTGTGCCTGATACGTCGCCAGCACCTCGCAGCGGTAGCGGCCATCGTGGAGCGGGCGGCTCCACGCCACGGCGACGGGTGCCTTGCCCTTCGCGGCGAAGAACGCCGGTCCCGCCGACACCGGAACCGGGCGGCCGAAGAACCTCACCCAAACGCCGCCGTTCCTGGGCTTCACAACCTGATCCACGAGCAGTCCGAGCGATTTGCCGTCCTTGATGCCCTGCATGAGCGGGCGGAACGCCCCGTCGGCATGCACGATCTCCTGCCCAATGGAGGTGCGGGACTTCATCAGCAGGCGCGTCATGCCTGCCGTGCCGATATCCTTGGCGACCGACATCATGCGGTGCCCTTCGAGAAACGCGAGCTGCGAGAGAAGCTCCCAGCAGCCGATATGCCCCGAAACCGTGACCGCCGGCCTGTTCGCGGCAAGGAAGATGCGCCCCGCCTCGCTCATCTCACCCACGGCGGAGGCGCGCGCGCGCGCATTCCGGCACGTCCAGAACGCATGGCCGATCGTCCGCGCCATGTTGCGGTAGCTGCGGCGGATGATGGCCGTCTCCCGCGCAGTCGGCGGCGCAAGGCGCGTGCGCGCCAGCAGGGCGAAGGGCATGTCGCGCACCTCGTCTGCGCCGAGGACCACCCGCAGGTTGAAGAGCGCGAGCCTGCGCCCTGCGCGGTCGAACATGTACATCACCGCCGACAGGAAGTCGCACAGGCGGAGCATGCCCCTGTGCGGCAGGTTCGAGAGCACTGCCACCCCCAGCGCAATGCCGAGCCATTCGAACGGCACGCGCACCGCGCGCAGGATGTTCTTTGTGCGGCGGCGGAGCTTCACCTGTACACCTCCTCGGCCCACTCGTACGGTTCCGAATAGTCCTCGCCGAGCATCGTCTCCACCATGAACTTCAGCACGCGCGCCCCGCCGAAGAGCGCATGGTACCTCGCACGTCCAGCGGATGCCACCGCCGCGCGCGCGGCGTCGTCGCCATGATAGCGGAGAATCTTTTCGGCAAGGTCATCCGCGCCATCGAACCACACGGTCTCGCTGTCCGAAAAGAACCGCTGCATGCAGTTCTTCGCCGACTGGAACGTAAGAATGCCGTAGCCCATAAGATGCGCGATCCGGTCGGAGGAATACCATTTGTCCCCTTCACGGCGGTTGAGGTTCAGGGACATCTTGCTCGTTGCAAGGACCTCCTCGTATTCAGCGCCCCAGATTGATGGCCTGTCTGCACCGAACACGTCCACACGGAGTTTTCCCTTGAGCCGAGGCAGCAGGTCGCGAAGCAGATCCCAGCGCGGATCGCCATCGCGCGGGTTGCCTGCGAAGAAGAGATCGCGGTCGAATGAGGTCTTCGAACCGTTGTCCTGGTTCTCCATCGACGGGTCGGACGGGTTAGGCATGTATGCGACGACGTTGCGCCCTGTCGTCCACGTCCTGAGCACCTCGCCTGCCGTTGTGGCGAAGAGGGCGTCGCACGATTCCATGCGCTCCGCCATCTGCGCCCGCGTCCGCTCCTGCCAGAGGGGATCCACGTTGAAATGGGCGATGCGTATGCCTGGCAGGGCCGAGCGTATGGCGCATAGGGTATCGTTTGAGACATAGTCGCAGTGGCCGAGCAGCATGATGTCCGGCCGGAAGTTCTTCGCGGTGAGCAGCAGCTTGCGGTTTGCTATCCTTCCGCCCCACGAGCGGATGCCGAGCGGCGCCAGAAGCCGAGCCATGTCGCGGTCTGAGAACTCGCATATGCGCCAGCCGTTGCGCACTGCGCCGCAGTTCAGTTTGCGCCCCGGCCCCATTCGCAGGTTGCCGTACCGGCGGATCATCAGGTTGTCTACGAGCAGTATGCGGTGCGGTTTCATCTGACGAGCTCCAGATAGACGTTTTTCGTGCGCTCGACCATCCTCTCGAACGAGAACTTCTCAAGCGCCGCCGAGCGCAGGTCGCCGAACTTCATCTTCGCCACGCGCCTGATGGCTGTGGCGAAGGCTTCCACCTCCGCATCGCCGGGCGGCGTATCCGCAGGCACCAGCGCGCCGTTCACTCCGTCCTCCACTATGTCGAGAGCGCCGCCGAACGCCTTGGCGACGACCGGCCTTCCCATCGCAAGGGCCTCCGCCATCGAGCGCCCGAACGCCTCAGGCTTCGTTGTGTTGGACGAGACCACCACATCCGCCAGAGCGAGGCATTCCGCTATCTTGCGCTGGTTTCCGGCGAATACGACCTGGCCATCCATATCCAGCGACCTCACGAGCAGCCGCAGATCGGCCTCGACCTCCCTGCGCAACGCCTCAGCCTCGCCAACGATCACCAGCTTGTACGGTGCGGGGTCGCAACCTGTCGGAACGATGCCGCTTGAATAGCGTTCGTTCGCCTCATGGACAGCACGGATCAGCGTATCGTACCCCTTCAGCTGGGTGATTCTGCCAACACCCATCACAACGAACTTGCCGCCGATGCGCCATTCGGCGCGCTTCGCCTCCATGAAGTCGCGGTCGAGCCTCTCCACGTCGAAGCGCTCCCTGTCTATCGCCCGCGGAATCACGCGTATCCGCTCGTCCGCAAGGCCGTAGTTCCGCCTGAGATAGTCCGCCAGAAAGCTGGACGGCACGACTGTCAGGTCGCCGCGCGTCATGACGCTGGAGTACCACGACACGGAATTTGCGCCGTGGGCGAAGCTGATCCACCTGATGCCGAGACTGCGGTTGGCGCGCACGAAGAGCCATGCCGGCACGCGGGAATGCGCGCACACCACATCTGGCGTTTCGGCCTCCAGCAGCTTGCGCAGCTTCGCCGCACGCGAAAGGTACGTGAGCGGGTTCTTGGACTTGACGTCGAGGGTAATGTGCCTCCCGCCGTCCGCCACAATCTGCTGCACCAGCCTCCCGCCTGCGGATACGACCACGTTCTCCCATCCGGCGGCGGTCAGCGCACGGTTCACCTCCAAGACACCGCGCTCTACGCCGCCCTGCTCCATAGCCGGCACGAGCTGCAGCGTCTTCATTTGTCTTTCTCCCGCGCCCTGAGGACAAGGAGCAGGGCCAGCAGCCCGAGAAGCAGCTCGCCCGCCCAGTCGACATAGTTGAACAGCGTGTCGAGCGAATCCGGTATGTCCACGCCGTAGTGGTCGAGTATCGTCGGCACGAAGCCGAGCGCAGCCACGGCGATGGCGGCGGCCGCAAGGGCGAACACGAACACGAATGGCATGCGCAGGCGCTGCCGCGACCATGGGCGGCGGACGCTCCGTGGCGCGGCGGCGGCCTTCGGATGCGGCACTGGCGCCCTGGCCGGCGCAGATTTCGGCAGCTGTATCTTGCCGGAGGCGGTGCGCGGGAAAGGCTCCGTGCGCACGACGACGGTCTTTACCCTCTTGTAGACCGGCAGATTTCCGTTGAGCGACGCCATTTCGCGGCGCACGGTCGCCTCAGGTATGGCGGCGAATATCTCCGCCCGTATCTCGCGCGACTCTCCATCGCCCGAAACCACGACCTCGCGAATGCCCGGCAGCGCCAGGATGCGCTCTTCCAGCTCCTCAGGAGCAATCTTCTTGCCGGATGAGAGCACGATAGTGCGCGAAGCGCGCCCTGTGATCCAAACGTAGCCGTCGCCGTCGATGCGGCCTATGTCGCCCGTGTCGAACCAGCCGTCGGCCGAGATCGCCTGCGCGGTGCGCTCCGGTTCGCGGTAGTAGCCCTTCATCACGCACGGGCCGCGGATCTGGAGCCGGCCGTCTTCCGCGACGCGCGTCTCGATTCCCGGCAGGTCGCATGCGCGGCCTGCGCTGCCCACGTGCGGATCGGCGCCGAAGGTCGCTATCGAATAGAGCGAAGTGGTCTCGGTGAGTCCGTAGCCGCCGAGAGCCTGTATGCCAAGCGATGCGAGGTTCTCGTAGGTGCGGCGGGGCAGGGGGGCACCGCCTACGAGTATCCAGTCGATCGGCGTGCCGAAGGCCGCCTCGGCGGACGATGCGCGCTGCGCAATCTTGTCGGCGAGGATGCCCGCCAGGGCCGGCACGAGAAAGATGTAGTTCACGCGGAAGCGCGCCACGGTGTCGTAGAGGCGGCGGAAATCCGGGCACACGCCGAGCGCGACGCCCTGCGCCAGCATGAGATACGTGGTGCAGAGACCGAAGATGTGATGCAGCGGCAATGCCATCAGCGAACGGTCGCCGCGCTTCATCTTAAGCTGCGCCTGCGTATATTCCGCGAATGCCGCCACGCCCTCAAGGGCAAGCTCCGCCCCGTGCGGCTTCGAGGTTGTGCCGCTCGTGAACACTATCATCGAAGTGCGCCTCTCGTCCGGCGGCGGACCGTCGAACACGCTGACGGCGCCCTTCGCCAAGGCGCGTCGGCCCTGGTCGATGAAGAAGTCCGTGCTGAGGGAGCCGAAGCCGCCTATCACTATGCCTGGCACCAGCTTCTTCACGTCGTTCGCCTTCTCGGTGTACAGCGCGGAATGGATGAGGGCCGCAGCGCCGGTGAACGACAGGCGTTCGGCAATCTCGGCGGCGGAGAGATTCACCTCTATCGGCACGACCGTCGCGCCAGAGAACACGCATGCGGCATGGCCGGTGATCCACTCATAGGAGTTCTCTCCGAGCAGACCGATCGTACCGCCCGCCGCATACGTGCGGATGACCCATGCAATTGCGGAGATGTCGTCGGCGAACTGCTTCCAGGTAATCGGGATGGACCGGTCGCCTGCGGCGATCAGGAACGCGGTCGAATCGGGATGTTCGTCCCGGTTGGACTTGAATGCCTCAAAGATTGATTTCAAAACGGCACGAATGATATCAAATCCGCCCCTCCGCCGCAAGTGAACGGGAAGAGATCAACGAATATTCCTGCCGGTGGCATTTGAGGCCCATACGGCCCACATCGACTTTGCTGCTGGTCTAAAATGA
>CAMPAA010000041.1 GCA_946631345.1 uncultured Verrucomicrobiota bacterium | reverse complement strand
TGGGGGAAAGGTCACCTGACCTTTGGGCCAAGGGTAGCGTGACCTTTTGGGGAAAGGTAGCGTGACCCTTGGCGGCATGGCCTTCTGCGGAGAGGGCTTGAAGTGGGAAACGCCGTCCCCTGCACCCTGCGTTCTATGTTATTTCTATGTCATTTCCGGATTCGGGGTTGAAAGATTATCCCCCTTGTTGTATAATACGCACTTCATTTTGAAGACATACGAGGAACAACGATGAAATCTGATTCGATGCGCAACGATATGTGGAAGTGGCTTACGCTTCTTATCATTGCTGTATTTTCCATTTACGTGACTTTTCCCGTGAAGGAGAAGCTGCGGTTTGGTCTTGATCTCAAGGGCGGCACATCGTTCACCCTCGGAGTGGATAAGGATAAGCTCCGCGAGACAATCATTGCCGCGAACCCAGCGCTCTCGAACGATACGGCTACGGTTGAGAAGAAGATTCAGGAAACCCTCCAGGGGTGTGACGCGCGCATCATACAGGTTGTCCGCCGCCGTATCGATGGCATGGGCATGAATGAACCTGTCATCCAGGGGATGAAGGATCATCGCCTGCTCGTGCAGCTGCCTGGCGTTGATGACGAAACGCGCAAGGCGGCAAAGAAGTCGCTCCAGTCTGCCGCGTTCCTTGAATTCCGCCTTACGCACCCGCGCAACGACGAGCTGGTTGGCAAGCTGATGGCCACCGAGGCCTGCCCGGAAGGGTACGAGCGCGGCGGTTCGGGTTTTGTCCGCGCCGCGAACTATAACGAGGTCGCATCCCGCAAGGGCTACGCTGCGCGCCTGTCGTCGTTCCGCGTTCCTGATCCCCGCTACCAGTTCATGCTTGAAAAGAGCAGCGACGGATCGTACCGCCCGGCTTTCGTTTGCCGCACGCCTCCCGTGAAGGAGCCCATAACCGGCGAGTACCTCACTTCCGCGTCTGTCGAGCGCGACCCTGCCGGTTCGCTCGCCATAGCGTTCTCATTCAACTCAAAGGGCGCAAAGCTCTTTTCCGAGGCTACGCGCAACTACGTGGCCCACGGGCCGAAGAACCGCACCGACCGCGGCCGTCAGCTGGCCATCATCCTTGATGACACCCTCGTGTCGGCGCCTGTGATCCAGAGCGAGATTGGTGCGCACGGCCAGATCACCGGCCACTTTTCCGCGACCGAGGCGCAGCAGCTGGCGAACGACCTGAATGCAGGTGCGTTGCCGGCTCCGCTCTCGATTCTCGCAGAGTCCTCCGTCGCTCCGACCGTGGGTGAGGATGCCATCCAAGCCGGCCTCGTCGCTGCCGGTCTCGGCTTTGCGCTTGTGGCCCTGTTCATGTTCTTCTATTACTGGTTCACCGGTCTTGTCGCAAACGTGGCCCTGTTCCTCGATATCGCGCTGCTCCCGGCGGCACTCGTCCTCGTGGCGAACGTGCTCGGCGTGTTCGCCAAGGACGCGACGATGGGCGGCTCCGGCACTCTCGCGCTTCCTGTGCTCACGATGCCTGGCATCGCCGGCCTTGTGCTCACGCTTGGCATGGCGGTGGACGCCAACGTGCTCATCTTCGAGCGCATCCGCGAGGAATTCGAGGCCAACCGTGCCGCAGGCACAGCGATCAAGAACGGCTATGGCCGCGCCTTCACCGCAATCCTCGACTCCAATATCACGACCATTGTGACCGGTGTAATCCTCTTCATCGTCGGTACCGGCCCGGTGCGCGGCTTCGCCATCACCCTGACGGCGGGTGTGGTGCTGTCCATGTTCACCGCAGTGGTCGTCACGCGCCTTGTTCTTGACAACTGCGTGGACGGCAACCGCACGAAGCCGTTCAGGATGCTCAAGGTGTTCAAGAGCGTTCCGAATGTGCCGTTCCTGAAGATCGGCCGCGTGGCATTCTTCGCGTCCTTTGCGGTGATCGCGCTCTCAATCGTGATCTTCGCCGTGCGCCTGATGAACAACCGCGCGAGCGTCCTTGCCGTTGATCTCACCGGCGGTACCTCTATCGTCTACTCCCTCGACCAGACCAAGATGCCCGCCGTTGGCGACATTCGCAAGGCCATTGATGCGTTCGATAACGCAGCTATCATCCAGTACCAGCAGGGCGTGGGCGATGCCACGCTGCTCGTCAAGACGGGCGAGACCGCCGAGACCGAGAAGGGCAAGGCTGTCGAGAACCATGATGTCGGCGGCCATGTGACCAAGCTTCTCCAGGCGAAATTCCCGGACGCAAACCTGAAGCAGGTATCCGTGGACGAGGTCGGCTCCATGGTTGGTGCGGACCTGAAGAAGTCCGGTACGTGGGCTGTGATCCTCTCGCTCTGTGCGATTCTGATATACGTCGGCTTCCGCTTCGAGTTCGGTTTCGGACTTGGCGCGCTTGTCGCCCTTGCGCACGATGCGCTAATCTCCCTCGGAATATTCTCGCTTTGCGGGCGTCAGGTGTCGCTGATTGTGGTGACGGCGCTGCTCACGATAATCGGCTACTCCGTGAACGACACGATCGTGGTGTTCGACCGCATCCGCGAAGATCTCCGCAAGGATCAGAAGACTCCATTCAAGGAGCTCTGCGACCGCTCGGTCAACGCGACGCTCTCGCGCACGGTGATCACCTCGGTGACGACGCTCTTTGCGGTGCTGGCTCTGTTCTGCTTCGGCGACGGCTCGATCTTCGACTTCGCGCTCACGATGCTCATCGGCATTGTGGCCGGCACGTTCTCGTCGATGTTCATCGCCACCCCGATCATGGTGTGGTGGTACCGCGGCAGGCGTCCCCAGTTCGCCAAGGAAGAGAAGCGTCCCCAGCAGGCGTAAGGGAGCGCTGAGTGAACAAGAGCACGGGATCCGAGCCGCCAAGTCTTTTTGACAATCTCGACCTGTTCGCGCAGCCGGCCAAGGCGGCTGCGGGTGAGGTGGAGCCGCCCGCCCCTCCGCCCTCCGCCTCCCCTCACCCCGCCGCAGTCACGGCAGTGCAGGGGCTTACGGGGCGCGGACCGATGCGCGACCTGTACGACTTCAACTTCCGCCAGTATTCAGCATACGTAATCTGTTCGCGAGCGATTCCAGCCGTAGAGGATGGCCTCAAGCCCGTTCAACGCCGAATCATGCACTCCCTCTGGGAGAAGGACGACGGCAAGTACACGAAGGTCGCCAACATCGTGGGCCATGCGATGCAGTACCATCCGCACGGCGACGCATCGATTGGCGACGCAATAGTGGTTCTGGCTAACAAGCTTTGGGGAGAGGGCAAGGGCTACCTAATTGACGGGCAGGGCAACTATGGTTCGCTCTATACCGGAATGCCCCATGCGGCCACGCGCTACATCGAATGTCGCCTCACCGACCTTGCCCGCAAGGAGGTGTTCAACAAAAAGACCACGGATTTCGTGCCGAACTACGATGGCCGCAAGGAGGAGCCTGTGTATCTCCCGGCCAAGATTCCGCTTCTGCTGATGCTTGGTGCCGACGGCATCGCGGTCGGCCTCTCCACCGCGATCCTTCCGCACAACTTCATTGAGCTTCTGGAAGCCGAAATCAACCTAATCCAGAAAAAGCCGGTTGAGCTGTACCCAGACTTCCAGCTCGGCGGCATCATGGATGTCTCGGAATACCAGGACGGCATGGGCAAGGTGAAGGTGCGCGCCGTTATCGAGGAGGAGGACAAGAACCGTCTCGTGATCACCCAGCTTCCATGGGGTGAGACGACCGACTCCATATCCGAATCGATTGAGGATGCCATCAAGAAGAAGAAGGTCAAGGTGAGGAAGATACATGACCTCACCTCGGCTGAGGTGCGCATTGAGCTTGAATTGCAGGCCGGCGAGAGTCCCGCGAAGGTGAAGGCGGCTCTCTATGCATTCACGGTCTGCGAGAAGTCGATAGCCTCTCGCCCGATCGTGCTGGATGCCGGGCGTCCCCGCGCGATGACGATCACGCAGATACTCCAAAAGAACGTTGATCGGCTCATGTTCCTCACGAAGCGCGAGCAGGAGATACGCCTTGACGAACTGGACGGCCTTTTCCATGCGCGCACGCTCGACCGCATTTTCGTGGAGGAGCGCATATACAAGCGCATCGAAAAGGAGAAGACGTACGAGGGCGTGCAGAAGGCCGTGCTGGACGGCTTCAAGCCGTTTCGGGCCGAATTGCGCCGCGATGTCACGCTTGAGGATGTGGAACGGCTGCTGAAGATTCCGATCCGGCGCATCTCTCAGTTCGATATTGACAAGAACCGCGACGAGATCAAGAACATCCTCGCCGAGGAGAAACAGGTCAGGGACAATCTCGTCCACCTGCGCGCGTTCACCGTCAAGTACCTGAAGGGCCTTGTTTCGCAGTATCGCAAGAAATATCCGCGCTGCACCCAGATATCCAAAGGTGCATTCCAGCAGGCTGACGTGCGAAAGCTCACGGCGAGCGAGCTCACTGTGCGCATCGACAGGGAGAACCACTACATCGGCACGGATGTGCGCGGCGGAGACGAGCTGTTCAAGTGCTCGTCGCTCGATGAGATACTCTGCATCTGGAAGGACGGCCGCTTCAAGAAGATCCAGCCGCCCGACAAGTTTTTCGTGGACAAGGACATACTGGAGATATTCCTGTTCCGTCAGGAAGCCGATCGCGACAGGGAGTACACGTGCGTGTACGAGGAGCCCATGTACGGATTTGCGTACGTGAAGCGCTTCACCTTCGGCGGCCTCATCCGCAACAAGGAGTACCGGCTTGCGCCGCCGAAGTCCAAGATCCTCTATTTTTCCGACGGCTGCCCAGATCAGCTGTACGTGAAGTTCAAGCCCGCAAAGGGACAGAAGATACACCAGCAGATGTTCGATCCGAAGGTGGTGAGCGTGCGCGGCGCATCTGCGCGAGGCAACCAGCTCACCACCAAGCCAATCGCCCGTTGCTCTGCGACGAAGGGCACGTGGTGGGATGAATCTGAGGCCCCGTCCAGGGGTGTGCTGCTGTAGCCTGCGTCTCCGACTTCGCCTTGACGATTGTGCCACATGCTGACATGGCGTACTTCGCGCTATGCGGTTTTGAGGGTTTTGCCATTGTCTCTGGTGCCGTCCAGACCCGATTTTGCCTTCGTGAAGTAGTGTCTGTATATGCATGTCGCAATATGGTATAATACGCGGCGTTTTTGGACAACCAGAGGCTGATTGACAATGAATGAAGGAAAGATGGGCTCGGGACGCGTTGAAATGAGCGTTGCCGGCCTGCAGGAAGACTACACGCACCACCTTCGGTACACACTGGCGAAGGATGAGAACACCTCTACCGCCCGCGACCGCTATCTGGCGTTCGCATACGCGATCCGCGACCGCATAACCGAGCGTTGGATGGATACGCAGGCGGAGTACCACAGGCAGAACTCGAAGTATGTATACTACCTTTCGCTGGAGTTCCTGATCGGGCGGCTCCTCGGAAACAACGTCATAAATCTCAAGGCAGACCAGCTCTGCAGAGATGCGCTGCGCGCCTTCGGCATTGACTGGAACACGCTGCGGGACTTCGAGACTGACGCCGGCCTCGGCAACGGAGGCCTCGGGCGGCTTGCGGCATGCTACCTCGATTCAATGTCCACGCTCGACCTTGCGGCGATGGGTTACGGCATCCGCTACGACTACGGCATCTTCCGCCAGCGAATCGTGGACGGCCAGCAGGTAGAGGAGCCGGACCACTGGCTCAAGGATGGCTATCCGTGGGAGATCACGCGCCCGGAATACGCGCAGACGGTGTCCTTCGGAGGCCATGTGGAGTGCACGCGCGGCTCCGACGGCAACCTCAAGTGGGACTGGAAGCCCGACACCACGGTGCAGGGCGTGCCGTACGATCTGCCGATCGTAGGCTACAACCATGCGGTGAACACGCTTCGCCTTTGGAGCGCGCGTGCGCTCGACGAGTTCGACCTTGCGGACTTCAACCAGGGCTCATACGTCGCCGCCGTCGAGACGAAGGTGCTTGCGGAGAACCTCACCAAGGTGCTCTACCCCAACGACAACACCATGGCCGGCAAGGAGCTACGCCTAAAGCAGCAGTACTTCTTCGTCGCGTGCTCGCTCAGGGACATTCTGCGCCGCTTCCGCCAGAACAACGACAGCTGGGACCAGCTGCCGCAGAAAGCGTTCATCCACCTCAACGAGACGCATCCCGCGCTTGTGATACCCGAGCTGATGCGCATCCTCGTGGACGAGGAGGGCGTAGAGTGGAACCGCGCGTGGGACATCACGCGCAATTCCACGGGCTACACGAACCATACGATCCTGCCGGAGGCGCTTGAGAAGTGGCCGGTGCGCATGATGGAGTCGCTGTTGCCGCGCCACCTTCAGATCATCTACGAGATCAACAGCCGCTTCCTGAAGGAGCTGTCTGCGAAGATGCCCGCCGACCAGGATCGCCTCGCGCGCATGTCCCTCATCGACGAGCACGGCGAACGCTATGTGCGCATGGCCAACATGTGCATCATCGGCTCCTCCTCGACGAACGGCGTGGCAAAGCTCCATTCCGAGATTCTCAAGAAGTCGCTCTTCCGCGACTTTGCGGAGCTCTACCCGCAGAAGTTCACCAACGTCACAAACGGCATCACCCCGCGCAGGTGGCTGCTGAAGGCCAATCCGGCGCTGTCTCAGCTTATTACCGAGACCATAGGCGCCGAGTGGGTGACTCACCTTGAGGATCTCCGCAAGCTCGAGCACCACGGGGACGAGCCGGAGTTCCTCGCCGCACTCGCGAACATCAAGAGCGCCAACAAGGAGTCCCTCGCGCGGTACGTGAAGGACACGGTTGGCGAGACGATCGACCCGGCGTCGCTCTTCGACGTGCAGGTGAAGCGTCTGCATGAATACAAGCGCCAGCTCATGCTTGCGCTGTACATCATCATGCGCTACAACCGCATCATAGCGGATCCATCGTACAGCCCCGTTCCGCGCACGTTCGTGTTCGCGGCGAAGGCGGCGCCAGGCTACTGGATGGCAAAGCTGATCATCCGGTTCATCCACGATCTTGCGCAGACCGTGAACATCGATCCTCGCACGCGCGGGCTCATCAAGGTGGTGTTCCTGCCGGACTACCGCGTGTCGCTCGCCGAGCGCATCATTCCGGCGGCGGAGCTCTCAGAGCAGATTTCGCTCGCCGGCATGGAGGCTTCCGGCACCGGCAACATGAAGTTAATGATGAACGGCGCGCTCACCATTGGCACCTTCGACGGGGCCAACGTGGAGATCAACGAGCAGGTCGGCGACGACAACATGTTTCTGTTTGGCATGCGTACGCCGGATGTTGCTCGGCTGCGCCCCGTGTACAATGCCCGCGAAACCGCCGCCAAGGATCCAGAGATCAAGGCCGCGCTCCAGATGATCAAGGACGGCACGCTGTCGCCTGGCGAACCGCTCCGCTACGAGCCGATCCTCCGTTCGCTGCTCGACTACAACGACTACTACATGCTTCTGGCGGATCTTCGCTCGTACGCGGACGCGCAGGACAGGGTTGATGCAACCTACAGCGACAAGGACAGATGGAACCGCATGTCGCTCGTGAACATCGCCAGATCCGGACTGTTCAGCTCCGACCGCGCGGTTGCGGAGTATGCGCGCAACATCTGGCACGTGGCTCCAGTGATGTTTGGATGACGCGCCGGGCTGCGCAGATGTGCGCTTGAGCGATGGACTCGACTTGAAACGCAAATGAAAAAAGGAATGGTGACACCATGAAGAGAATGTTGACAGCGGCAGTCGCGGCTGCGACGGCTTTCCAGCTGTACGCCGCCAAGGTCGTTAGCGTATCCGCGCGCAGTTCGCGCGGAGGCGTTGCGGACGTGTCGGACGTCATCTCGCGCTGCGAGGTGAAGCCGAACTCCACCTACGATCCCGCCGTCTGCGCGCGCGACGTAAAGGCGCTGCGCGATTCGGGGGAGTACGACGACATCTCGGTCGAGGCCAAGCATGTCGCGGATGGCATCGACGTGGTGTACGTGATCACGCCGAAGCCGCGTTACCACGGGCCGCTGAACTGCAAGGGCAACGAGTACTGGAACGCCTCAAAGATAGCGAAGTTCGCCGACCTGAAGGATGGCTACGCCTACGGCGAGGCCGATTTCGCGGCGGCGGCGAACCGCATCCGCAACGAGTACCGCAAGAAGCAGTTCCCAGACGTCACCGTAACGCCGGTGGTGGAGCCCGTGTCGGGCTCCGAGAACTCCGTTTCCGTGACGATGGTCATCAACGAGGGGCTGCGCTGCAAAATCAAGGAATACCTTTTCGAAGGCAATGAGCATGTCGATGCCGCCGACCTGCGTGAGACGTTCGGCAAGTATCCGTGGTGGAACCCGCTGGGCTGGTTCAACGACGACCCGGTCACCAAGCAGGATCTTGCAGAGGCCCGCGAGAAGGTCGCCGAGCACTACCGCAACCTCGGATACCTCGACGTGTCGGTCTCGGACGCCGTCCGCGTGATGCGCGATGACGGAGAATCCGCCAACGTCGTGTTCAGGATTGAGGAAGGGCCTTGCTACCGCGTAAACTCCATATCCGTGAAAGGCGTGAAGCAGTATCCCGCAAACGCCGCCCTGGCGGCGGTCACGGCCGTGAAGGAAGGGGATGTCGCAGGAGAGAAGATACTGAAGGACGCCGCCCGCGAGATCGAGATATTCTGCGGTTCCGGGGAGCATCCGCTTGCCGAGACGCATGTAGACGTGAAGCGCACCCCATCGCCGGCCGATGGCGGAGTGCTCGACATCGTGTTTGACGTGACGGAAGGCGTGCCGGTTACCATCGACCGCGTCCTTATCCGCGGCAACGACTACACTAAGGACAAGGTAATCCGCCGCGAGATTTCGCTGTCGCCCGGCGATCCGATGATCGAGGACAAGGCCGAACAGTCAAAGCGCCGCCTGGAGAACCTCCGCTACTTCGACCGTGTGCGATTCTATCTTGAACGCAAGGTCGGCGTGGCTGCCAAGGCGGGCGAGCCGGAGCTGCGCGACCTCGTGTATGAGGTTTCGGAGAAGAACACCGGGCAGTTCATGGTCGGCATCGGCGCGTCCAGCGTGGACTCCGTGTACGGCACTGTGGAGCTTTCCGAGTCGAACTTCGACCTTTTCAACCCATGGAGATTCCGCGGTGGCGGCCAGAAGGGGCGCATCCTCCTGCAGGCAGGTCCACGCTACCAGACTTACGAGGCATCCGTGACCGAGCCGCACCTTTTCGACCGGCTCCTTGAGCTGACGGTAGAGGGCTACCGCCGCCAGCGGTGGTTCGACGACTACGACATCATCCGTAACGGTGCCGCAGTGACGCTATCTTACCCCGTGAAGTTCTGGCCGACGGCGCGCACGATGGGTCGGCTTGGGTTCCGTCTGTCCGCAGAATTCATCGAGTTCGATGACGTGGAGGACGATATGTACTATCTTTCCGACAGCTTCGGCAGATACAACAAGGGCGATTACGGCCCGGTTTTCAAGTGGCAGGAGCGGGAGTACGGAGACAACTGGGAGATACCGCTGCGCATCTTCTGGGAGGACGATACGCGCGACAGCTTCAGGTTCGCCAAGCGCGGCCACCGCGCGTCTATCTACGGCGACGTGGTCGGCGGAGACAACAACTACTGGAAGCTGGGCTTCAACTACCGCCAGTACTTCACAGTGTGGAAGAAGTACAGCCATGTGCTTGCGGTCGGATTCCGTGGCGAGACCGTCGATACGTTCTCCGACGAGCTCCCGATCTACGACAAGCTCTTCCTCGGCGGGCCGCGCTCCATTCGCGGCGTGGAGTACCGCGAGGTGGCTCCGCGCGTGTGGAGGCTGCCCAACAAGAAGGGCAAGTACGCTGCGTGGGGCGGCCAGACGAGCTGGCTCATCAACGCGGAATACACCGTGCCGGTAGTGAAATACGTGCGCATAGCGGCCTTCACGGACCTCGGCTCCGTCGGTGAGGACGAGTTCGATTTCGACGCAGACTACTTCTGCTGGTCCGTCGGCCTCGGACTGCGTCTCGACATCGAGAGCTTCCCGATTCGCCTCGACTTCGCGGTGCCGGTGGTTGAACCTGACGACGATGTGGACAAGGAGTGCTTCTCGTTCACTATCGGATACGACTTTTGATGACGACAACGACAGACAAAGAGAGGATGCTACACATGAAGAGAATATTGACAGGTCTTTGCTTTGCGGCGGCGATGGCTGCGGGGGCGGAGATGAAGTTCGCCACCGTAAACCTGGAGACGCTGGTCAAGAACCATCCGAACCACGAGTCGAACAGATCTCTGGTGAAATCCACCGCCGACGACTACCGCAAGAAGATGGAGTCGCGCCAGGAGCAGGCGAAGTCGCTTGTGGAGGAGGGGAAGAAGCTCCAGTCCGACTGGCAGAACCCGATGCTCTCGTCCTCAGCTAAGGCCGACATCCAGAAGAAGCTGGACGGCATCCAGCGCAAGCTTTTCGCCGCCCAGCAGGAGCTGAGGGCCGAGGATCAGCACTATCAGGAGGAGCTGGCCGACCTGCAGCAGCGCCTCTTCAAGATCGAGAAGAAGGAGGTCGAGGCGAAGATAGCGGAGTTCGCCAAGGACAAGGGCTACGACATGATCCTGGATGTCGCCGCATGCGGCTTCGCCAAGCCGGAGCTGGACGTGACGGACGCCGTGCTGAAGCTGATGGGCGTGGAAAAGCCCAAGAAGGACGAGTAAGATGGACCTGACGGCGAAGCGTAGGGATTTCCTGAGGGGCGCCGCCATGGCGGCAAGCTTCCTGCCGAGCTTCAGCATCCTTGGCGACGATGCCGGAAAGCTGCCCGAGGACAAGCGCCCTATAGGTCCTGATGATGCGACGATCAACGTCGCCATGATCGGCTGGGGCGCCGAGGGTAGGGTGCTCTCCGCCTCAATCGCCCGCATCCCCGGCGTGCGCGTACGGGCCGTGTGCGACATCTGGAAGTTCCAGTGCCAGCAGGCAAAGGCGTTCTTCAAGGGCTATGGGATGGACATCAAGACCTACGAAGACTACCGTGACATGCTGGACAAGGAGGACAGCAACATAGACGCGGTCGTCATTGCCACGCCAGACTGGATGCATTGCGAGCATACGTGCTACTGCCTGCGCAAAGGCAAGCATGTGTACTGCGAGAAGGAGATGAGCAACAAGCTTGAAGAGGCCGCCGAAATGTGCCGCGTGCAGCGCGAGACCGGGCGGTTGCTCCAGATCGGGCACCAGCGCCGCTCAAACCCACGCTACCGGCACTGCTTCGAGCATGTCGTTCCGGAGATGCTTGGGCGCGTAACCACGGCCTACGCGCAGTGGAACCGCACCCTGGCTCCGTTTTTCACTGTCAAGCGCCCGCCTAAGCAGTCAATCCTCACGAAATACGGATACACCAACGCCGAGCAGTACCTGAACTGGCGGTGGTTCCACAAGTATGGCGGCGGTTCGATGGTGGATCTCGGTTCGCATCAGATCGACCTGTTCTTCTGGGCGTGGGGCGTGCCGCCTTCGAGCGTGACGGCGATCGGCGGACGCGATGCGTTCACGCCGCGCCGGCAGACGTACGACCGCGTATACTGCATATACGAGTTCAAGATGCCCGACGGCACCAAGAACGAAGCGGTGTACCAGGTGATATCGTCCAACGCCCGCGGCGGGTTCTACGAGCAGTTCATGGGCACGAACGCAGCCCTCACGATAGCCGAGATTTCAGCGCGCGGCAACACCGTTCAGCGCGAGCTGCGCGAGGGCGGTTTCTCCGATGCCGAATGGCAGACGTTCATTGACAAGGGCTGGATACTCCCCACCGAGGGCGACAAGATCAAGAAGGAGGTCACCAAGGATATCGCGGTCGATACCCGCATCTCCGCGCAGGCCACGGGCAATCCGCTGGCTGTGGAGATGAACAAGCCGGCGCACATGCCGCATCTTGAGAACTTCTTTGCGGCATGCCGTCATGGCGAGAAGCTGAACTGCCCGGCCGAGCTGGCCTACGAATCCGCCGTAGCGGTCCTGGCGGCCAACGTGGCTGCCGATACGCGCCAGACGCACCACTTCAAGCCGGAGGACTTCAAGGTGCCGCCGCGCAAGGGGGGCTCTGCGGATGTTTGACCTTGTCGTGATCACTGCGGCGAACGCGGCGCAGGCGCGCGGCTACCGCGAGCAGGTGAAGTGGCGGCGTGCGCGTGGCATGCTGCCGGCCGGGCTTGAGGTTGTCGTGGTGGGCGATCCCGGCGGTCGGCGCGTGGGAAGCCTCGGCGCGACGGTCAACGTGCTGAAGCGGCTTGGTGACATAAGCGGGCGCAAGGTGTTCATATGCCATTCCGGCGGCGATGCGCGTCGCACACCAGGCTACGCC
The DNA here is from genome assembly GCA_946631345.1 of uncultured Verrucomicrobiota bacterium. GTDB lineage: Bacteria > Verrucomicrobiota > Kiritimatiellia > RFP12 > UBA1067 > UBA1731. The sequence continues at coordinate 4,825 of CAMPAA010000041.1, read as the reverse complement.
GCCATGGGCAAGGCTTTCACTCCGCTGCCGGTTGCGGGAGGCGGGGCGCTCTTCGACCTCATCCTCGCAAACATGGCCAAGCTGCCTATGCCAAAGGCAGGCGGCGTGCTGGTCGCCTGCGGCGACGTGCTCATCACGTTCGACTTTGCGGCGACGGATCTCTCCTCGCCCGGCGTCACGGGTGTCGGGTTCTACGATACCGCAGAGCGCGCGGCGCGGCATGGCGTCTATCAGGTCGCTAAGGGAGCGAAATGCGGAAGCCTGCCGGTGAAGGCGTTCCTCCAGAAGCCGAGGTTCGCAGGCGGGCGGCACATAGTCGATACCGGCATACTGTGGATTGACGCTCCTACCGCCGCCAAGATGGTGGAGCGCGGCTGGAAGGAAGGCGATCTCTACCAGGAGTTCGCCGATGCTCTGCTGGCGGGGTTTGCGCCGTTCCGCGTGAATGTGGCGAAACGCTGCGACTTCTTCCATATCGGATCGAGCAGGGAACTTCTCCGTTGCATGACCGCTCCATCTCCTACGTCAAAGCTGTACGGCTTCGACGTGAAGGATCCCAACCTCGTTGGGAAGGATATCTTCGTCGCTGAGACGGAGAACATCGTGACGAACGCACCTCCTGAACTCAACCGCGAATTCTCTCTCAAGAGGGGGGAGTGCGTCACGTTCCTGCCTGTCGGCAGGGAGGAGTGGGTCATGGTGCGATACATGATCGACGACAACTTCAAGGGTGACGGCAAGTGGGAGAAGAAGCTGTACCGTCTTGGTCGTGCGCGCGTATGTCTCAAGGAGCTGATGCCGCAGGTGAACCATCGCAGGCTCCTTGAGGCGAGGGGACGTTGACATGACTGCGATTATCCCTGCTGCCGGCAAAGGCACGCGCTTTCTGCCCGTGACGAGAGTGGTGCCGAAAGAGATGCTGCCTATCGGCTCGAAGCCGGCCATACATTGCATCGTAGACGAGGCCATTGCGGCAGGAGCGGATGATCTTGTGGTCGTGATCTCCGGGGAGAAGGAGATAATCAGGCGTTACTTCGATGGCGAGCCGTCGCTGAATGGCCGGATTCGCTTTGTGCTGCAGAAGGAGCAGAGGGGGCTTGGTCATGCCGTGCTGCAGGCGGCGGAGGGCATCGCGGGGCCCGTCCTCATACTTTTGGGAGACGCTCTCGTGACCGGTCCCAACCCCAGCAGGGAAATGGTGGCAGTGTCACGCGCGAACGGCGGCGCGAGCGTCATCGGGCTGGAGCGTGTGCCGAAGGAGAAGGTGGGCCGATACGGAATCGTCGCCGTTGAGCGCTCCCAGGCTTCGCTTGAGGCGGGCGGCATTGCGCGCATCGTCGACTTGGTGGAGAAGCCCGCGCCATGTTCTGCGCCGAGCGATCTTGCCATCGCGGGCAGGTACCTGCTCGATCCCGGCATATTCGGCCTGCTCGCCACGCAGTCGCCCGGGCACGGAGGGGAGATACAGCTGACGGATGCCATCCGTAGGCTGCTCGCAACGAAACCTGTATACGGGTACGTGTATCCCGGAAGAAGGCAGGACATCGGCAATCCGCAGGGTTACCTCAAGGCATTGGAGGCATTCGATGAAAACGGTCGCAGCTAAAAGTTTCGCCCGCGCCGGGCTCCTCGGCAATCCCAGCGACGGCTATTTCGGCAAGACGCTTTCGTTCGCGTTCGCCAATTTTGGCGTGGATCTTCGCCTGACGGAGTCGGCAAGGATGCGCTTCGTGCCGGGCGAGGTCGATGACGCGATGTTCGATTCGCCGGAGCAGCTGGTCCATGACCTGCGGATTTTCGGATACTATGGCGGCATAAGGATGCTGAAGGCGGTCGCCAAGCTGTTTTTCGAGTACTGCATGGAGCATGGCGTTGACATCCCCCGCCAGAACTTCACCGCCGAGTATAAGATCAATGTGCCGCGTCTCGTCGGCCTTTCGGGGTCGAGCGCCATATGCAGTGCCATGCTCAAGGCGCTCATGCGCTTCTACGGCGTGACGATGCCCGCCGAGTATGCGCCAACGCTCTGCCTGGAGGCCGAACGCGATGAACTGGGCATAAACTGCGGCTATCAGGACCGTGTGATCCAGATGTACAACGGCCTTGTGTTCATGGATTTCAACCGCGCGTACGTGGAGGAGCATGGATATGGCAGATACGAGCGGCTCGACCCGTCGCTTCTCCAAAACATCTACGTCGCATACGACCCAAACCGCGCGGAGGAGTCCGGCAAGGCGCACAGGAAGGTGAAGAGGCTTTTCGAGGAGAGGCGGCCGGACATCCTTGCGGCCATGACGGAGTTTGCGGAAATCGCGCAGAAGGGGCGGGACGCGCTTGTTGCAGGCCGCGTTGGGGAGCTTCCGGCGCTTATCAATGCGAACTTCGACCTGCGCGACAGGATATTCGACGTCTCCGAGGAGAACCGCCGCATGGTGCAGGTTGCGCGCGGCGTCGGTGCGAGCGCGAAGTTCGCGGGATCGGGAGGCGCGATTGTCGGCACATACGAGGATGATGGGCAGTACGACCGGCTGTCGGTGGCTTTGCGCGAGATCGGCTGCCGCACGCTGAAGCCGGCCATAGCCACCTCCGACGAGGTGGATATGCCGGAGGATGGCGTTTGGCGCAACTCGTGACGGATGGTGCAGGTATGAAGATCGGCGATTCTGTCAAGGTGTTTTTCGGCAGCGGGTTCGGCTTGGGGCTTTCGCCTCTGGTTCCGGGCAGCTTTGGCGCTCTAGTCGGACTGGCTTGGCACGCGTTAGCGTTCAGGAGCGGGTGGCGCCCAATCGACATCCGCATATGGTGTCTGACGGGGGCGGTTGCGTTCTCCGCCCTGCATTACCTGCTTACGCCATGGGCGCAGAAATACTGGAACGATTCCGATCCCAAGCATTTTGTCCTTGACGAGATCGTGGGCTATCTCTGTGTGCCGCTGTTCGCCGTGGATTTCGCGTACTGGTGGCAGCTTGGCGCGTCTTTCGTGGTATTCCGAGTTTTCGACGCCATCAAGCTTCCCGGAGCCCGCTACATTGACCGCAACATACACAACGCGCATGGCGTGCTTTTCGATGATGTGGTATCTGCGGCGTATTCGGCGCTGGTAGTGTCTGCCGTGACATGGATATGGTTCTGATTCATCCTCTGCCATTTCCATTTTCTGTGTCGCGGCAGGGGAATATGTGCGTTTAGGCAGGGCATTGCGCCGTAAAGTGTGCCACGATGTGCCATTTTGCGCCATGTTGCAATGTCACAGCGCTTGCACCAATGCAGTCCAAGCGCTTGCACTCATACAGTCCAAGGGCTTGCACCCATACAGTCCAAGGGCTTGGACCCATACAGTCCAAGGGCTTGCACCTATACGGTCCAAGGGCTTGCCCCCATACGGTCCAAGCCCTTGGACTGTGCGGGTCTATGGGCATAGGCAGAACCAGCCCAGTTTGTCAAATAGGAAAGACACTCTTATAACTTGTTCACCGTCTATTGTCACCACCGTCGTGCAACAGGTGGAGGGTGCGGATGACTTGGTGTGTCAGTGCGACAATGTGACAGTGTGGCACAGTGGCACACTTGACTTTCGGCTAATGGCGAAGTCTATGCCGAAAATGAGGGGTTATCGTCGTTTTTAATCTTGGCACGTTGATTGCATATGTATTGGCAAAGGACGAAAGAAGCGGAATGGCACAGTGAGAAAGGCATGGTGAACAGACCGTTTCGGAAGGAGAAAGAGAAATGGCAAAAGTTTTAGGAATAGACCTTGGAACGACCAACAGCTGCATGGCTGTGATGGAGGGCGGCGAGCCGGTAGTGATACCGAACGCTGAAGGCGCGCGTACCACGCCGTCGATTGTTGCGTTCACGAAGACCGGCGAGGAGCTTGTCGGACAGGCGGCAAAGCGTCAGGCAGTGACGAACCCGAAGTCCACTATATACTCGATCAAGCGGTTCATGGGGCGCCGCTACGACGAGATGGCGGAGGAAATCAAGATGGTGCCTTACGAGGTGTGTGCCGCGAAGAACGGCGATGCCGCAGTGAAGGTGGAGGGGCGCGAATACTCCGCGCAGGAAATCTCTGCGAAGATCCTCTCGAAGCTGAAAAGGGATGCCGAGGCGTTTCTCGGCGAGAAGATCACGCAGGCGGTCATCACGGTGCCGGCGTACTTCAACGATTCGCAGCGCCAGGCGACGAAAGATGCGGGTGCGATCGCGGGCCTGGAGGTGCTGCGCATCGTGAATGAGCCGACGGCGGCGTCGCTTGCGTATGGGCTCGACAAGAAGAAGAACGAGAAGATCGCGGTGTACGACTTCGGCGGCGGTACGTTCGATATCTCGGTGCTGGACATCGGCGACGGCGTCTTCGAGGTGAAGGCCACAAACGGCGACACGCACCTCGGCGGCGACGACCTCGATCAGGCGATCATGCGCTGGATGATCGACAGCTTCAAGGCCGAGCAGGGTATCGACATCTCCACGGACATGATGGCGCGCCAGCGTCTGAAAGAGGCTGCCGAGAATGCGAAGTGCGCGCTCTCATCGGCCACGACCTTCGACATCTCCCTGCCGTTCATCACGGCGGACGCAACGGGTCCGAAGCACCTGCAGATGACCCTCACCAAGGCGAAGCTCGAGCAGCTCACCGACGAGCTGGTGGAGCGCACGAGCGGCCCGTGCCGCAAGTGCATGGACGACGCGGGCCTCTCCACGGTCGACGAGGTGGTGCTCGTCGGCGGGCAGACGCGTATGCCGCGCATCCAGGAGCAGGCCAAGAAGCTCTTCGGCAAGGAGCCGCACAAGGGCGTGAACCCGGACGAGGTCGTGGCCATCGGCG
>CAMPAA010000040.1 GCA_946631345.1 uncultured Verrucomicrobiota bacterium | reverse complement strand
GAGCGCAGGACTCATAAGCCTAAGGTCAAGGGTTCGATCCCCTTTCTCGCCACCAGTTTCGAAAGAAGAGAAAGAGAGCAGAAGAATGGGTACAGGTCGTACACTCCGCAAGGAATCGCATGTTCGTCCGTGCAAGACGCCGGCCGGCAAGGCGCGCAAGAGCGCGGCGCAGCGCCGCCGTCTCGTCAAGTTTGGGCTTGGCGAGGATGAAGTGAAGATCATGGGCGACGAGAGCGTGCGCGTGCTCGTGCAGCGTCCGACTGTTGTCAAGAAGATGCTCGCGAAGCGCGCCGCAAAGTGAAGCGGCCATGACCTGCGTCTATTGTTCGGTTGACGAACAATACGTGAATCCCCTCTTCGAGGTCTTCGATGGAGGGGATTTCGTTTTGTCTTCGTACCGTGATGTCGAGGAGCGCCAGGCCACGATGCAGATCTTCTTTCCCGAGACTGGGGAGGATGGAGGATCGCAGTGTGAAGGAGCGATTGCGGCTCTTCGCGCCGCCTTGGATATCGTGGGCATCGAGGCGGCGATAAAAGTGCGTACGTTTCCGGACGAGGACTGGACCCTTTCCTACCGGCTCCATTTCAAGACGACCGTGATTTCGCCTCGTCTGGCCGTGGTGCCATCGTGGGAGCGTTTCGAACCCGCCGACGGGCAGAAGGTGCTGCGGATCGACCCAGGCATGGCGTTCGGCACCGGCAACCACGCCACAACGCGCGCATGTCTCGAATATCTCGCCGAGGCCCTCCCCACCGCTTCGTTCCTCGACGTAGGCTGCGGCAGCGGCATACTCGCGATCGCCGCGAAGCTCCTCGGTTTCGGTTCGGTGAGTGGATTCGACCTTGATGCGGACGCTGTGCGCGTCGCGGAGGAGTCTGCCGCGATGAACAAGGTTGATGTGCCGTTCTTCCGTGGCGATCTCTCCGGCATCATGCCCGGAAACCCGGATGTGAAGCCTGCCGACTTCGTGGCGGCAAACGTGCTTGGGCCGGTGCTGATCCGCTTCGCGAAGCGGATTGCATCCTTCGTCAATCCCGGCGGACAGCTTGTTCTCTCTGGCATTCTTGACGAGCTGTACCCCGAGGTGAAGGCCGCCTACACGGCGCTCGGCTTCACCGAACGCTCGTCGAAGCTCGTCGGAGAATGGCGAACGGGCCTTTTTGCGCGCACGCCGCCGGTTGTGGTATAATACAGCGCCATTCGGGGTGCTGCCGGCAGGTCGCCGGATGCTGAGAAAAGACCCGTACAACCTGACCAGGGTAATGCCTGCGGAGGAAAGAAGATGACACAGATTGAAGCCGCCCGGAAGGGCATAGTGACCGAGGCGATGAAGACCGTCGCCGCCGATGAGGGCGTGGCCGTAGAGACCGTCCGCGCCGCCGTCGCGGAGGGCGTCGCCGTGATACCCCTCAACATCCACCACGCGAACTGTCGCCCCGTCGGCGTGGGCCGCATGTTCACCACGAAGATAAACGCGAATCTCGGCCGTAGCGTGACCCACTCTGGCAAGGGCGACGAGCTCGAGAAACTTGCCATTGCGCTAAATGCGGGTGCGGACTTCGTGATGGATCTTTCGGTGGGCGAGGATGTGAAGGCAATCCGTCAGGGCATGCTCGATGCCTCCCCCAAACCCCTCGGCACCGTCCCCGTGTACGAGACGATATCGCGCCTTAATGGCGACATTCCGCACATGGATCCCTCGCTCCTGATTGGCGTCATCCGCGAACAGGCTGAGCAGGGCGTGGACTTCATGACGCTGCATGCCGGCCTTCTCCTTCGCCAGATACCGGCGGCGATGAAGCGCAAGATGGGCATCGTCAGCCGCGGTGGATCGATCATGGCCGAGTGGATGATGGAGAACGACATCGAGAATCCGCTATACACCCACTGGGATGAGGTGATGGACATCCTCGCCGAATACGACGTTACAGTGTCGCTCGGAGACGGCATGCGCCCGGGCTGCCTCGCCGACGCATCTGATGCCGCGCAGTTTGGCGAGCTGGATGTCTTGGGCGAGCTTGTGGACCGCTGTCGTGCACGCGGCGTTCAGGTGATGGTGGAGGGGCCTGGCCATGTGCCGTTCAGCCAGATTCAGATGAACATGGAGCGCGAGCAGACGGTGTGCAAGGGCGCGCCGTTCTACGTGCTAGGCCCCGTGGTAACCGACATCGCGCCCGGCTACGACCATATCGTGAGCGCCATCGGCGCAACCGCCGCCGCCACCTACGGGGCTTCGCTTCTATGCTACGTGACGCCCGCCGAGCATCTCGGCCTGCCGGACGGCGACGAGGTTCATCGCGGCTGCATCGCCTACAAGATCGCAGCCCACGCCGGAGACGTGGCGCGTGGCCTGCCGGGAGCCCGCGCCCGCGACGATGCGATGTCAGACGCGCGTGCCGCCTTCGACTGGGACCGCCAGTTCTCCATCGCGCTCGACCCGGAGCGCGCAAGGATGCGCTGGCTCAGAACGCGCGCATTCACCGACGAAGCGCACAACGACGACCATTGCTCGATGTGCGGCAAGGAGTTCTGTGCGGTGCGCACCTCGCGCCGCATCCGCGAGCTCGCGGAGAAGCGCCGGTGAGCGGCACCGGCACCATCCATCCCTGTTGCCTCACCGTCGCAGGAAGCGACAGCGGCGGGAACGCCGGCGTGCAGGCCGACCTGCGCGCGTTCCACGCCTACGGGCTGCATGGCTGCACCGTCTTCGCCGCCCTAACGGCCCAGAACCCGTTCGGCGTATCCGCCATCCACCAGGTGCCGGCGGATTTCGTCGCCGCCCAGCTCGACGCAGTGCTTGGCGTGTACGCCATCGCCGCGCTCAAGACCGGCATGCTGGCTGATGCCGCATCCATCGATGTCATTGCAGACCGTTTTGCCGTCCATCCGGAGATTGCCAAGGTCATCGACCCAGTGATGGTCGCAACGAGCGGCGCGAAGCTCGTTTCGGAAGAGACTGTGGCCTCGATAAGGGAGCGGCTCCTGCCGCTCGCCACGGTTATCACCCCCAACATCCCGGAGGCGGAGGTGCTTTCCGGCATGCGTATAACCTGCCGCGCCGATGTGCGCGAGGCGGCGAAACGGCTGCATGGCAAATACGGATGCGCCGTTCTCGTGAAGGGCGGCCATGCAGTAGGCGACCTCGCTGCCGCCGAGGATACGCTCTACGACGGCGCGGAGTTCTCGGCCGTCACGATGCCATGGATCGACAACCCCGTATCTACCCACGGAACGGGTTGCTCGCTCGCCGCCGCGATCGCGGCGGAGCTTGCGCTTGGGCGCGCACTCAAGGTCGCTGTAGAAGGTGCGAAAGGGTACGTACATCAGGCCATTGCAACATCCTGCCTCGTCGGCAGGGACTGTGGCGTGCTGGGATTTGCGCATAAGAACCTCAATCATCGGCCATTTGTGGTATAATTGCCGCATTGGTTTTCAGACCGTGTGGCTATGGCGACTCTCAGACCTAACGACCAGATTGGCATCTATCGCGTTGTCCGCTTGCTTGGCAAGGGCGGCATGGGTGCCGTATATGAAGTTGTTCATGCCAAGTTGGGGGTGCGCTATGCGCTCAAGACCTTCACCCTTGACCATGGACATGTCAGGCTACTAAAGGAACGCTTTCTCGCTGAAGGACGCGTTCTTGCGCGACTGCGCCACGCAAACCTCGTGCGTGTGTTCGATCTTGACGTGGACGAGCAGACCGGCACGCCCTATTTCGTGATGGATCTCGTGCAGTACAAGGACGGCGATTCCTACACGCTTGCCGACCTTGAACCCGGCGGTGCCGACGAGGAGCGCCTTGCCGCCTGGCTCGTCCAGCTCTGCTCCGCGCTCGACTACATCCACGCCGCCGGCATCGTGCATCGCGACATCAAGCTAGGGAACATTCTGATCGATGGGTGCGGTGGCGTGGTGCTGAGCGATTTCGGGGTTTCGCGTTTCTGCGGCGGAGAGCTGCGGCGTGAACTCAATCTTGAGCGGACCATCGTCTCCGGCGATACGGTGACGGGCAACCTAGTTATGGGTACCTCCGGCTACATGGCACCGGAGGTCAAGCGCGGCGAGGAGGCCACCGCCGCCGCTGACGCCTATTCGCTCGGGATTGTGTTTTTCAGGCTGCTCACCGGCGTGTGGTACGAGAACCGCCCGAACATCTGGGGGCTTCTCGAGCCCTTTGACGATACTTGGCGGGAAGCGCTGCAACGGCTTTTGGACGAGGATCCGAAAAAGAGGCCGGCGCCGTTGTGTCCTATGGCGCAAAAGGTTGCCGAAGCCGTTGGAGGTGCGGCGCAGGAAAGCGTGATGGCGCCCGCCGTTCCGGTGCTGCCGCCGCAGGTCGGAACATCGCGTGCCGTCAGGCCTTGGCGGCGGATTGTCGTCGGCATGGCGGCATCCTTTGCCGTGTTGGCTCTCATCGGTGGCGGCGCATTCTTCGCCATGCGCCATTTCCGTTCAGGTGCAGAGCTATGCATCGACGATTTGTATTCCATTCCCATCACCATCGCAGAACGATAACGCATATGGCCGATTTTCCGGACACCCCTGCAACTTTACTCGCCAGAATCGCCGTTGAAGTGACTGGCAGGTCGGACGAGTCCGCATGGGTGCGCCTTTTCGACCTGTACGCTCCTGCCATCCAGAAGTTTGCGGCGGGACTTGGCGCGCAATCCGAGGCCGAAGATGTGGCGCAGGAAATATTCATAAAATTGGTGAATGTGTTGCGCAATGGCGCATATCGTGCCGATGCCGGTAAATTCAGGTGCTATCTTGCCGCCATGATCCGCCGCGAGCTTGTGAGCCGCTGGCGCAAGGCGCAGTCGCGCGGCGCGGCGGACAACATCCCTCTTGCGAGCATGGATGCCGATGCCGAACCGGTCGTGCCGCCGGAACAGGCGGCGATCATCGACGCCAAATGGCGGCTCGCGCGCCACGAGGCGGCCGTGGAGCATGCGCTTTCAAAGACCGCCTTGTCGGCGCGCTCATGCGCCATCTACCGCGCATACGTGCTTGAAGAGCGCCCCATAGAGGAAGTCGCAGAGCGCTTTGGCGTCACGAAGAACCATATCGGCCAGATAAAGCTGCGCATCGGGCGCATGATCGCCGCGCTTGAGTCGGAATATGCCGACTGAAATCCGTCGAAAGGTATACCGCCCGAACTGCTTGCCGCCTGCCGTGAAAGGCGCGCCCTGCTCATTTCGCCCCAGCCGCCCGGCTCGCGCATCAACAAGAAAGTCGCCACCTGGTGCAACGAATACGTCCTGCGCCATGCCGAAGAGATATGGGCCGGCGACATTTCGCCAAACGGCATGCTTTCCGCCATGCTCAAGGCGCTTGGGCTGAAATTTCTGCATCGCCGCCGTAATTTCTTCCGTCGCGTTGCGTATATCCTTGATGGCGATGGGTCGTCAACGGGAGGACCCGCGCACCAAAAACGCGAAAAGAGAATAGCAGATGAAGAAGTTGATTATGGTTGCACTTGCTGGCGGTATTATGCTTTCCGCAAGGGCGGATTCCGATTATCTAACAGAAACTGTTGATGGAATATCTTGGGCCTATAAGGTTGTAGATGATGTTGCGGTGATTGTCAGTCGATCAACATATGAGAAGATTCCTAACCCGTATCCCTATACCGGATATGAATGGGGCTGGTGTTATCGCCCCTCCATTTCTTCCAATACCGTTGGTGCGGTGTCGATACCCTCCTCTTTGGGCGGTAAGCCTGTGACCAGCATCGAATCGCTTTCATTTTACAATTGTGACAAGATTTCCGCTCTGACTATTCCATCCTGCATTACAAACATTAGTGCTTCTTCTTGCATTGGCGGTTGTAAAGGGTTGACGTCGATTCATATCGATGATTTGGAAGCGCTATATACTCGTATCCAGCTCGGCGGCGCTTTGTTTAAGAATGGTATCGATCTATACGTCGGTGGCCAGGTCGTGACGGAGGCGGTGATTCCTGAAGGTGTGACGGAGATCAACGATTATGCTTTCTGCAATTGGGACAAATTGGCGAAAATTGAAATCCCATCAAGTGTGACCAATGTCGGGAAATATGCTTTTTATGGTTGTGCGGGATTGAGCAGCATGTCAATTCCGTCGAGCGTAACTGTTATTGGGTCGAATGCTTTTGGCGGGTGCAGTGGAATCAAAACATTGAAAATACCGCAAAGCATATGTAAGGTTTCCCTGAAATCATCATTTCCTGCCGCCTATAACAATATCACGGATGTGACTCTGGGGGAGGATGTGGAGCAATTGGCCGCTGGCTTCTTTTCAAATTGTAGTTCTTTATCAATTGTCACGTTGCCTCAAAGTTTAAAAAACATTAGCGCACAAGCCTTTTCCAATTGTGTAAATCTTACCGGCATCACCATTCCGCAGAGCGTTACCAATATCGCCGCTGATGCTTTTGAGAACTGTCCGAGATTGCGCACCGAATGGACCAAGACTCTTTCGGCAATCTCCGCAAAGGGTGTTGGGGCGGAAGCGCGGTATGATCTCGCCGACTATGCCGCCGACCGCACGATCGCTTCCGTAACCGTCGATGGCGATGCCGCGATAGACGAATTCGTGCTGACGGACGGCAAGGTATACGACTGCGTGCTGAGGATCGTCAATGCAGCCTCAAGAGCCGTGCGCATCACTCTGCCAGAGGGATATACATACGAATCGTTCGCGGGGGCTTCGCCATTGACCCTTCCGGCGAACTCAACGAACATGTTGACCATTACCCGCACGGGAGCGGCCACATTCCTTGTTTCGCGTCGGCGGCTTCAGGCGATTGTACAGTGAAAGGGGATATGCTCATGAAATCCTTGGCGCGGCATATTTCGGTGCTCTCCGTCTATATGGCAACGGCTTCGGCGTGGGGCATGGGGCTTGGCTTGCGGATGGCCATGTGGGATGATGGGGTGGAGACGGTTTCAGATCAAATCGAGGTCGAACTTCCGGAGCAGGAGTCGCGTGTTCCGATTGCATGGCTGGAGCGCTATCCGAGTATCCATGAAAAGGCGGATTGCGACTGCTCCGAAGCGTTACGTCTGCCGAGCGGAAAGCGTGACGCCGCAGGCCGGCCGATGTATGTGTGGCAGGATTATGTGATGGGGACCGACCCGACCGATACGAACGACGTGTTCAAGGCCACGATCACAATCGACGGCGACGATGTCAACGTGTCCTGGTCGCCGGAGCTTCCTGCCGCCGAGGCGGCGAAGCGCGTCTATACCGTTTATGGCAAGGCCGAACTCTCCGATGCCGAATGGATTCCTATTCCGGACGGGGCGGACAAATCTGCCTACCGGTTCTTCAAGGTAGGCGTCGAGATGAGATGAGAACGGGTGTAATCCCGCCTCGTTTCCTGCGTATATCTTTGATGGCGGGTGGTTGCCCATCGGGGGCGGCGCCTGGATCGGCCATTGAACCGGAAGCGGGGATATGGTACAATTCGCGGCGTTTGGCGTATCTTCCGAAAGACTGGTAATCTTCGAATAGGGTTCACGCCTGCGTGTGCAGTCCATATGGACTGTTCCCGCATGCGTTCCCCTTTGGGCATACCAGTCGCCTCGGAAGAGAACCATGCGGGAGCTTTTTTACAAAGCGCAAAGCAGAAAGGAAACGGAGATGGCAAAGGCGAGAAGACTGGTGAAAAGGCTGGCGGCGGCAGGGCTGACGCTCGCAATGGCGGCGACGGCGTGGGCCATGCCCACTAAGCAGCAGCTCGTGGAGGCGCAGCGGATAGTGAAGGACCTTACCGCCGACGACCTTCTCGACCTGAAGGCGAAGAAGAAGACGGCGGGCGACGTCGCCGCCGGACATCTCGCCCTTGCGGACAAGGCGGAAACAGAGGCCGGCAAATACCTGCTTCTGCAAGGCGCGTTCCGGCTCTACGCCCGCAGCGGCGACTACGATTCCGCCGCATCTACGCTCCAGCGCATGCGCAGCGAAATACGCGACCTGCCGCCGGAGGTCGTCATCGAGATCGTGAACAACGAAATGCGCCGCGTGGCGGGCTCCAAGGCCCCGAAGGTGCTGGCCATCTTCCGCGATGCCCAGCGCAAGGTGAAGTACCGCAAGCGCTTCGCCGCCGCCGACCTCGACGCCACGGCGCACCCGGAAAGTCCCGTCTTTGTACGCCGCCTCGCCGAATGCCACGTTGGTCTCGGCGACTGGCCGAAGGCCCTGCCGATCTTCGCCAAGCTCGGCGACGCCGCCGCGAAGTTCGAGCTCGACCCAGTCTCGGCGAAGGACTGCGACGCCCTCAAGGCGGCGGACTACTGGTGGAGCTACAAATCGACCGACCCCGAACCCTACAAGGCGCACGCGGCGGCGCTCTACCGCACCGCCATCGACACCGGCGTTGCCACGGGGCTTCGCCGCGAAATGGCCGCCAAGCGCCTCGCGGAGATCGAGGAGAGCGGTTTGGGCGGGCTGAATACCGCCGTGTCGGCGCACGGGGCTTCAGTCCCGCCTTCCGCCGCCAAGGCTCCCGCGCCCACCACCGGCCCGTGGGCGATCCCCGCCAACTTCAAGGCACCGCTTGTGCGCACGCTCAAGCTCGCCGATGGAGTGGATATGGACTTCTGCGCCGTCCCAGCGGGTACATTTCAGATGTCATATCCGTGGAAAAGTGAAAAGGCAAATCAGGGGAAAACCCACAAAGTGACCATCACCCGTCCGTTTTGGTTCAGCAAAACATTCGTGACGACGAAGCAGTACAGGTTATTCAAATCGGTGCCTCCAGAACGTGATACAGTATGTAAAGACCTTGAAGCAAAGTTTCCGGATTTTGACGTTGTTCATGGTGTAGCGGGCGGGAATGTTGATTCATGCATAGAACATATCAATCAGAAGTTTGGACATTTGTTGCCCAAAGGTTATGTGTTCCGTCTACCAACTGAAGCGGAATGGGAGTACGCATACGGGGGCGGGAATGGCAAAGGGACAAAAGACATGGGGCAATTCAAGACTCGAGAAGAGACCTCGAAAATTTTAGGCAAATATGATCTAAAGGGGAACCATGGGTGTCGATTGATTTCTGGTACTCCAGCGAACCGATGGGGAATAATCGGGGGACCGACTGATGAGCCCCAGCCGGTATTGGATCGCATAGACGGCCGTGATGGTGTTACGGAAAGCCATTCCACTTGGGAGCATTATGATTATGATGAACATGAAATAGATCCGATTCGCATTGGGAAATCACGTATTGAACGGCGTGGCGCTCGTGATAGATGGATGCACCCGAATGCAGGCGGCCTTTTCCGCGTCGTCATCGGCCCCGACCTTGTGGCCGAGAAGATGGCGGCGGAAGCCGGCAAGGCCGCTTCCTCTCCCGTCCTTGCGCCGCCAACTGTGTACGCTGCACAAAACGCCACGCAGCCGGCACAAGTCAAGACCCATATCATCAAGCTCAACAATACCGTTAGCATGGAGTTCGTAGAATGCCCGGCGGGAACTTTCACGATGGGTTTCGAGAAAGACGAGCATTCGCCCCTGCGCGAACACAAGGTGACGATCACCCGTCCGTTCTGGATCGCCAAGACGAAACTGACCTTGGGGCAGTACAAGGTATTTGACAGGAAATTCAAGCCTAAAGACGAAAAGGTACTTGGAGGCGATGCCGTTCCGTTCGTAGTGCGGTTCTTTGAAGGGTGGCCGGTAGCAGAGCCATTCAAGGAGCAAACCGGAAGGTATTGCGAATATCTCACCAAGAAGTTTCGAAACTCCATTCCCAAGGGATATGTGTTTCGGCTGCCTACGGAAGCCGAATGGGAATACGCCTATGTTGCAGGAGAAACAGACCCCGACAACTTCTACGGCGCAACAGGCGATTTAGGAAGACTATGGACTGAAGATAAACTGCGGGAATACATGTTCACTTCAAAGGCGTTGAACGAAATCGCGATGAAACTTGGAAAAAAGGAGATGGCCGGCTGGGACAGAACCGGAACCACAGTGGGACAGTTGAAGCCAAACAGATGGGGGTTGTATGATATGGCCGGAAATACATTTGAAATGATGCTGGATACAATCGACCGTAATCTTTGCGATGCCGGAACGGCGTGGCCGCCATGGGGTAAGAGCCAAACCGCGCTGCTCTACGAGGACGATGAGATTGATCCTGTCAAGATGGCTTCTCCCGACACAAAGGAAGATAAGCGCGTAAATCTTATCCGAGGCGGCGACTTGGGAAAATGGAAGAAACGGTATGGATTTATTTGTTCCGGGGTTCGCATCGTCGTCGGCCCGGACCTTGTGGCCGAGAAGAAGGCGGGGAAGAAGTAGCGCGGCTTCAGACCGCTTTTGCTGCAGATGGCCTTCCCATGAGGCCCGGACAGGCGGATGAATTTCAATGGAATGGATTCTCACGCGGAGGGCGGAGTGGAGAGGCGGCATTTCGGATAGGGGCAAATCCGTTCCGCCGCCCATCGGAGAGCGTTCTGCCGTGTGGACATCCCGAAACCCGCCTGTGGACAAACGGATTCCGCCTGTGGACAAAACCTTTTCCGTGTCTGGACAGTCATGTGTTTTGGCGTCAATACTCTATAGAATTGACGCCAAAACACTATCGAATTGACGCAAGAACTATGCCGTAATGACGCCAATTCTTTTTTGAGGCCATGGACTCCACTCCTTTTGGCCACGGAGCGATGCTGGTTTGGCCACAGAAAGAAAGGAAATTGCACATGGATGGGAGACAAAGCATCAATGCGGTCGCGCGCAGACGCCTTGCCAGAACCGGTCGCTTTCGGCGTGGCAGCACCGATGTGGACGGATGTGGTATAATATGCGCCCATATCGGGGTGCTGCCGGACGCGGTGTCCGGGTGCTGAGAAAAGACCCGACGGAAACCTGAACAGGATAATGCCTGCGTAGGGAAAAAGGAGTAAAAAGACAATGGAAGTCATGGAAGAGACAATCTCCGGCGCAATCGTCCGGAGCTATTTCAAGAAGCTGGAGCGCAACCTCGCGGTTGACGTTGCGATCGTCGGAGCGGGGCCGTCCGGCCTCGTCGCTGCGCACGATCTCGCGCTCGCGGGCAAGAAGGTAGCCGTGTTCGAGTCGAAGCTCGCGCCCGGCGGCGGAACGTGGGGCGGCGGAATGCTGATGAACGAGGTCGTCGTGCAGAACGACGCCGCCGAGATTCTGCACGAGTTCGGCATCGCCACGGTGCCTGTGGACGGCACGTACCACACCGTCGATTCCGTAGAGATGGCGTCCGGCCTGATATTCGGTGCGCGCAAGGCGGGAGCCACCATCTTCAACGCCGTAAAGGTTGAGGATATCGTCATACATGATGGCGTGGTGTGCGGCGTGGTCATCAACTGGAACCCCGTCGCCCGCCTTGAGATGCACGTCGATCCGATAGTGGTCACCTCGCGCGCGCTCCTGGACGGCACCGGCCACCCGAGCGAAATCATCAACAAGGCCGTCAACAAGGCCGGCGTGAAGGTCGATTCCCCCACCGGCGGCATCCTCGGCGAGAAGCCCATGTGGATGGCCGACGGCGAGCGCACCACCGTTGAGAACACCAAGCGCCTCTACCCCGGCCTGTACGCTTCGGGCATGGCCGCGAACAACGTGCAGGGCGGCTTCCGCATGGGGCCGATCTTCGGCGGCATGTTCAAGAGCGGGCGCAAGATCGCCAAGATCATCCTCGAGGACCTTGCCAAGTGACCGACTTCGGCTTCTACCTCGTGATCACCAACCCGGTCGTCGGCTACGCGAAATGCGCGGAGGCCGCCGTAAAGGCTGGCGTGAAGATCATACAGCTGCGCATGAAGCACGCCTCGCGCGAGGACGTCCTCCGCGAGGCGCGCGAGATGCGCAAGGTGACGGCGGGCACAGGCACGCTCTTCATCGTCAACGATGACCCCTCCATCGCGGCTGAGGCCGGGGCGGACGGCGTGCACGTTGGGCAGGACGACATGGCGCCGGACGAGGTGCGCGCCCGCTATCCCGGCCTTCGCATTGTGGGGCTCTCCACTCACAACCTCGACCAGGTGCGCGCGTCCGTCACGCAACCCATCGACTACATCGGCGTTGGGCCGGTTTACGCAACCCCCACGAAGGACATCCCCGACCCGACGCTCGGCCTCGACACGATGGCGCAGATGATCGCCGCCGCCGCCCACCCCGCCGTCGCAATCGGCGGGATCGACGCCGCCCGACTGCCCGCAGTGCTCGCCGCCGGCGCACGCAACTTCGCTGTGGTGCGTGCCGTGTGCCAGAGCCCGGACCCGTACTCCGCGATAATGGATCTCCTTGCGCGATGAAGGGGCGCGTGTATTTCGTATCCGGCATCGACACGGGCATCGGCAAGACAGTCGCCGTGGGGATGATGTGCCGCGCGCTCCAGCTCGCGAGCTGCAACTGGATTTCGGTAAAGATGGTCCAGACGGGGTGCGACGGGTTCTCCGAAGACCTCGATGCGCACCGCGCCCTCGCAGGCGTGGGCAGGTTCCCGGAGGACGACGAAGGTCTGACCGCGCCGCAGATATTCCGATTCCCGTCCTCGCCGCTGCTCTCGTCCTCGCTGGAAGGGCGCACCGTCGATCTGGGCCGCATAGCGTCCTCGGTAGAGGAGTGTGCCCGCAGGCGCGAAATCGTCCTCGTCGAGGGTGCCGGAGGACTTTGCGTGCCGCTCACGGATGATGTGCTCACGGCAGACTTCGTGGCACAGCGAGGCTGGCCGCTCATCCTCGTGGCGAGCGGGAGGCTTGGTGCGATAAACCATATCATCCTTTCGCTCGAGGCGGCGAAAGCGCGCGGCATCCCGCTCGCGGGGGTGGTGATGAACGAATTCCCGCCCACTGATCCGCTCCTGTTCGGCGACGCCATGAATGCGATTTCGCGCCATCTCGCGAAGATGGGCGTGTCGTGTCCCGTAGTGACTCTGCCGGAATCCTCCGGCAATCCGCCGCCCCAAACCTTCGCGGAGCTCTTTCAATGACCGCTCTCGACTTCGACCGCAGCCATATATGGCACCCTTACGCCTCCATCGGCAATCCGCCGCCCGTGAGGCTCGTGAAGTCCGCACGCGGCACTGAGCTTACGCTTGCCGACGGTCGCACCCTCACCGATGCTGTATCGAGCTGGTGGTGCGTGGCGCACGGCCACAACCCCCCCGCCATCGTCGAGGCGATCCGCCGCCAGAGCGAACGTCTATCTCACGTGATGTTCGGCGGCTTCACCCATGAACCGGCCATCGAACTTGCCCAGGCGCTCACCCGCATCACTCCGCCAGCCCTCGACCGTGTGTTCTTCGCCGACTCCGGCTCCATCGCCGTGGAGGTCGCAGCGAAGATGGCCGTTCAGTACCAGAACGCGCTCGGATTCCCCGCTAAGGGCAGGCTTCTCGCGATGAAGGGCGGCTACCACGGCGATACCTGCTGCGCCATGGCGCTCAGCGATCCGGACGGCATGCACACCCTCTTCCGCCCGATAATGCCGCGCCACCACTTCGCCGACCCGCTCGACTTCGCTTCGGTGGTCGAGGCGGTCGAGACTCACGCCGACGAGATCGGTGCCGTCATATGCGAACCTGTGTTTCAGGCGGCGAACGCAATGCGCTTCTACGATCCCGAACTCCTGCGCAGGCTCCGTGCGCTATGCGACGAGAAGGGGCTGCTGCTCATCTTCGACGAGATCGCCGCAGGATTCCACCGCACCGGCCCTCTCTGGGCGGGCGAATGGGCGGGCGTCACGCCGGACATCATGTGCGTGGGCAAGGCGCTTACCGGCGGACACCTCACGCTCGCCGCCACAATCGCGTCCTCGCGCGTCGCCGATACGATATCCGCCGGACGCCCTGGCGCGTTCATGCACGGTCCCACATACATGGCTAATCCGCTCGCTTGCGCCGCCGGAATCGCTTCGCTTAGGCTCTTCGCCGAGAGCGACTACGCCGCAATGGTCGCGCGCATAGAAAGAGTTCTCTCCACTGGACTCCTCCCATGCCGAGACATGCCAAACGTGAAGGAGGTTCGCGTGAAGGGCGCCGTAGGAATTGTCGAGGTCGGAAGAATGCCTGCGCGCTTGGATATCGAACGCGTCATTGACGAACACGGAGTGTGGCTGCGCCCGTTCTGCAACTTCATCTACACCATGCCGCCGCTCATCTCCGGCGTGGACACCATTGAGCGCATCTGCGCCGCAATACGTGATCTCGCCTCCTGCGAACCCGGCCCGCTTCCTGCCGATCCTGACTTCCACGAATAGTGCGCCGCTTCTGGCCTTAGAGGCCCAATGAGGACCGGAGCGTCGTTCGCCCATGGACAATAGCGCAAAAGGGATGAATGTTGTTCGCCACAGGAAACCGAATTTATGGTATAATTCGCGCCACTTTGTCTTTATGGAAAGAGTTGCGGTATATCCTGGCACGTTCGACCCGATGACGCTCGGTCACTTCGACCTCGTCAAGCGGGCGGCGGCGCTTTATGACCGGCTCATCGTGGCGGTGGCGGCGACAAGCGTGAAGCAGGGGGCGATGTTCGACTGCGACACCCGCATGGCCATGATCCGGGAGGATGTTGAGAAGGCCGGGCTTTCCAACGTGACGGTGGAAACGCTTGATACGCTGCTGGTGGATTTCTGCCGCGCCCGCAGCGTCAAGACTGTCATACGCGGCGTGCGCGTATATTCCGATTTCGAATACGAGTTCCAGATGGCGCTCACCAACCGTAAGATGGCGCCCGAGATCGAGACCCTGTTCATGATGCCGAGCGAGAATCTGGCCTATGTGACGGCATCGACAGTACGCGAGATAGTGCGCTACGGCGGTGACGTATCCTCGATGGTTACGCCGGCGGTGCTTGCGAGGCTGAAAGGTTGACATTCAGGATGGATACGGAGCTTAAGGTCTATGTGGCGCGCATGTCCCGGGATGGCGATGAGCTGTCCGGAACGCTTGACGATTCCATCTACGACCTGCACGATGAGTACCTGAAGCCGTTCGGGGGGCTCCGCTATGAGCTGGGCGCGCAGATGTTCGGTTCCGAACTGCTTGTGCGCGGTCGCCTTGAGCAGGATTTCGAGGCGGCGTGCTCGCGGTGCGGGCAGGATTTTGACTTTACGGTGAAGGTTCCTGACTTCACCGCCAGTTTCCCGGTGGATGAAAAAACCGAATTTGTGGAATTGACTCAGGAACTGAGAGAGAGTATACTACTCACCTTACCGACTTACCCGGTTTGTCGCGAAGATTGCCCGGGGATAGAGAAAACGGAAAAAGAGGCGCCCGACATCCGTTGGGCGGCACTTGACAACTTAAAGAAAGGGTAAATAAAATGGCATCACCTAAACACAAGAAGTCGAAAATGCGCAAGCGTCAGCGTGTTGCGCAGCTCGAGAAGGCGATTCTCGCCTCTGTCCAGACCTGTTCCGTATGCGGAGGCATGAAGCAGACGCACCATGTGTGCCCTCAGTGCGGCACGTACAAGGGCCGCAAGGTTCTCAGTGTGACGGCGAAGTAACACCCTTCAGCAGGGCATGCGATGACGCGGATTGCGCTTGATGCAATGGGCGGCGACAAAGCGCCGGGCGAAATCGTCCGGGGCGGTGTCAATGCCGTTGTCGAGATGGCAGACCTGAAGGTCTTCCTCGTTGGGCGCAAGGAGCAGATCGAGGCGGAATTCCTCAAGTTCTCGCCGCAGCTGATGGCGAAAGTCAAGGCTGCGCTCGCCGATGGGCGGCTGGAGGTGATCCACGCCCCCGACATCGCAGAGATGGACGAAGCGCCTGTCGATGCTGTGCGGCACAAGAAAGACTGCTCGATCAACGTTGCTATGCGTCTCGTCAAGGAGGGCCGCGCTGACTGCTTTGTCTCGGCCGGCAACTCCGGGGCGGTGGCGACGAGCGCGATACTGAACCTTGGCCGCATCCGTGGTGTGCAGCGTCCTGCCATCGCAACGGTGCTGCCCACTCGCCTGCCGCGGCGTCCGCTTCTTCTGCTGGATGCTGGGGCCAACATGGATTGCCATCCAGAGTGGCTGGTGCAGTTTGCGATCATGGGCAGCGCCTATTCGCATGCGGTGCTAAACCGCACCACTCCGCTGGTTGGGCTGCTTTCCATAGGCACGGAGGACTGCAAGGGCAACGAGCTCACAAAGGAGGCGTTCGGGTTGCTGAAGAAGGTCGATTCCATTGAGTTCCGCGGCAACGTGGAAGGGCACGATCTTTTTCAGGGGCGCACCGATGTGGTCGTCTGCGACGGGTTTGTCGGGAACGTGGTGCTGAAGACAACCGAGTCGGTGGCTCATGCGATGAGCTACTGGATGAAGCGCGAGTTCCGGGGCAACTTTGTACGGATGATGGGGTCGTTTTTGCTTCTTGGCGCGTTCAAGTCGCTCAAGAGCCAGATGGACCCTGAAATCTATGGCGGCGCGCCGCTGTTGGGCGTGCCGGGGGCAGTGATAATAACGCACGGCTCGTCGTCGCACAAGGCGATCTACCACGCAATCCGCGTGGGTGTGCTGGCGACCAAGAACGACATGACCGGCGAAATCTCGCGCCGGATCGCCGAATACGAGATGCACAAGAAGTCTGAGGCGATGAAGCCGCAGACGTGATTCTTTCGGGGCGTAGCGCAGTCTGGTAGCGCACCTGCCTTGGGCGCAGGTTGTCGTGGGTTCAAATCCCGCCGCCCCGACCATCTTCAAACGGTACTAAGAGAATCTCTCATTTCTCCGCTCTTTTTGTCGTCATCTCGTATTGCCTTTCGGTTGTCATTACGGAATCATGTGTGCCGTGACAAAAGTCACGGAAAGGAAAAACGCATCGCGCACTTGGCGAGCAGAACATAATCAAAAACCTCATCGCGCTCGTCCGCTACATTTCGTAGCGGTCGCTCTCTTCATGCGCGTGGCATCGATCCCGCCCGCTCCAGTACCTCGCGCACAAAACCCACTACGTTGCCCCGTGTCGGGCTTTTCCCGTTTGGACGGCCAACCTCCGTCACGTGTGCCGGAACGCGCCGCTGCGCCCGTCTGCCCGCCTACGGCCTATCTTCCCTGAAGCGCAGCCCCGCTTTGAATGCATCGGTAGTCTTGCCGCCGACCGTGCGGTAGGCGAACTGCTCATTGTCGTAGATTATCGGATTCAGCTTGGCGAGGTCATACTTCCCACGCTCGTCGATGAAGCTTTCGTCGGCCTGTATGTTCACGACCTTGCACTCTATCGTGAGTTCCAGCTAATTGATGATCGGGTCGTTGACCGTTCGGCCTTTACGGTCGTCCATCCGACCTCGGCGATCTTGTTGTGCTCG